>CALRWU020000300.1:0-4835 GCA_943371945.1 Azorhizobium sp. AG788 | reverse complement strand
ATGGGCAAGACGCGGATCATCGCGGAGACGGGGGCGGGGCAGCACGGGGTCGCCACCGCCACGATCTGCGCGCGCTTCGGCCTGCCGTGCGTGGTGTTCATGGGCGAGACGGATGTCGAGCGGCAGAAGCCCAACGTGTTTCGCATGCGCCTGCTCGGCGCAGAGATCGTGCCGGTGTCGTCGGGCACAGGCACGCTGAAGGACGCAATGAACGAAGCGCTGCGCGACTGGGTGACGAATGTGTCGAACACGTTTTACGTCATCGGCACAGCGGCGGGTCCGCATCCCTATCCGATGCTGGTGCGCGACTTCCAGTCGATCATCGGCAAGGAAGCGCGGGCGCAGATCCTGAAACAGGAAGGCCGTCTGCCGGACGTGCTGGTGGCGGCGATCGGCGGCGGGTCGAACGCGATCGGGCTTTTCCATCCGTTCCTTGAGGACGAAGGCGTTCGCATGATCGGCGTCGAGGCCGGAGGGCATGGCGTCGATACGCCGATGCATGCCGCCTCGCTCTCGGGCGGACAGCCGGGCATCCTGCATGGCAACCGCACGTATCTGCTGCAGAACGATGATGGCCAGATCATCGACGCGCATTCGATCTCGGCGGGGCTCGACTATCCGGGCATCGGGCCGGAACACGCCTTCCTGCACGAGACGGGCAGGGCGACCTATCGTACGTGTACGGACAAAGAGGCGCTCGAGGCGTTCCAGCTCTGCACGCGGCTTGAGGGCATCATCCCGGCGCTGGAGCCCGCGCATGCTCTGGCGCGCACGGGCGATATCGCCAAGGAGCTCGGCAAGGACGGGCTGATCATCATGAACATGTGCGGGCGCGGCGATAAGGACATATTCTCGGTCGCCGGGCATCTGGGGATGGCGATCTAGGTCTGTCATGCACTGGATTCTGCACGACGGATTTTTCCGTGGCCCCAGCGGACAGGCGCTTCCTGAAGCGCTTGTTCGGCTTTCCCTGCCAATGTCTATGCACAAGGTCGTGCCGTTTGTTGGTGAGTTGCTTCCCGCGCCTGCGTTGACCACACAGAACGTCATCTGCATGGGCGCATACTCGTTGCGCCTCGTCGCGAGCCACATGGGGTGGCAGCCAGGCGTCTTCGATATCGGCGCTCATGATTTTGTTCAGCAGCGAGCGCGTTGGGGCGAGCTTATGCTCAATCATGACAGCGTCGTTGGTCCGCTCTCAGAGGCGCACTTTGCACACGAACGCATGTTCGTCCGTCCGACGGACGACAGTAAGGCATTCGCTGGGCAGGCATTTGACCGGGCTGATTTCGAGGGGTGGCGGACGCGCGTATGCGCGCTCAGCCTGGCCGAAACGGCGTCGCTGAACGCAAATACGGTTGTTCAGGTAAGCCCGATCAAGGTCATCTACGCAGAATACCGGTTGTGGGTGGTGAAGGGCGAAATCGTGACAGCCAGCCTGTATCGGCGCGACGGTAAACGCGTGTTCGATGCTTGGGTTGATCCCGCCGTTCTCACATTTGCCGCATCTGCTATTGATTCGAAAACTGGCTGGCAGCCGCACGAGGCGTTCGTGATCGATATCGCGGATACGCCTGTCGGTTATAGGATAATCGAGATCAACACGCTGAATGCGAGTGGCCTTTACGCCTGCGACGTCACACGCCTGATTTTGGCGCTTGAGGGTGCATTCAACGAAGACGCGTGATGGCTTCCGCAGAATGCTCGCGAGTTATGCGTGCGTGCGCGGCGATAAGGACATATTCTCGGTCGCCGGGCATCTGGGGATGGCGATCTAGGCGCTCGGACTCGACATGGAGTTCCTGATATGTTCCTATCCTGCATCTGGAGGGGGACGTCTCATGAAACGCATGATCGTGACGGGTTTGGCGGCGCTGACGCTTGTCGGGGCGTGTACCGCGCAGCAGCAGCAGGCGACGCAAACGTCGGTGGAAAGACCGAGGGTGCTGGCGCCGGAGCAGGCGATCCACGCCGCAGCGGCAAGTCCGGAGGACGGCATTGAAGGCGTGTTCGCTTTCAGGGTGGCGAGCGTGGGCGGTAGTCGCAGTCGCGTGTTCCTGAATTCGGCGGCGGACTACCATGATCCGGGCAATCTATCGGTGATGCTGCCGTCGGCGACGGCAAAGGAGATCGAGCGCATGTTGGGTGCTCCGCTGGAAACGGCGCTGGTCGCCAAGGAGGTTTCGGTCACCGGAATCGCGCGGCAGGTGAAGGTCAATGTCTACGGCCCGGATCGGAAGCGTACGGGCGAGACACGCACACAGACGCGCATCAGCGTGGCGAGTGCAGACAACATAGCGGTCAGGTAAGCCCTGATCAGGTCCTGAGACGTGCTAGGCTCATCTCAAGCTCGGGAACATGTCGGGGACATATATGCGTATCGCCATCGCCGCTGCAGCGCTTGTACTCGCGTCGTGCAATGCGCCGGACAAGTTCATCCTGCCAGGGCAGGTCGACCTCAAGCTGGCGGCGGGGGACCGGATCAAGCTGTGCACCGACGATGGATTCGACGACACGACGCCGATGTCGGATTGCGTGATCATCGAGCGGGCGTCACGTCCGCTCGCGCCCTATGCCGAAGAGCTCAAGGCGAAAGGCTGGGCGAAGGTGGAAGGTGACGACACGGGCCGCGAAGTCTGGAGGCTGGGCGAAGGCGCTGCGTGCAAACAGCTGTCGGTCGATGCGGGCGCCGAGAAAATGTCACGCAAACGTTTCATGATTGTGCGGTTCGAGGTGGGCGGCTGCGCAAGCTGAAGCAGCAATCCGCCCAAACGCGTCAAACTTGTCCCTAATTCACTTCACCCTTTGCGCCGGTACAGGCATGAAGGTCGCGAGCCAGAGGAGCGCTAGATGCACACACACGCCGGATCGTGCCATTGCGGTAACGTCGCGTTCGAGCTGACGGGATCGTTCGGCGGCGCGGTGGTGTGCAACTGCTCGTACTGCCGCCGGTCGGGCAACATGCTGGCGTTCACGACGCCGGAGAATTTCCGCCTGACGACGCCGCAGAAGGACGTCTCGACCTACCTGTTCGGTAAACAGACGATCACCCACTACCACTGCGCCAATTGCGGGATCTCGACCCATGGCTCGGGCGTGGGGCCCGACGGGACGCGGATGGTGGCGGTGAACCTGCGCTGCGTGCCCGACATCGACCTCGACACGCTGGAGATTCAGAAGTTCGACGGGGCAAAGCTGTAGACGTTCCCCCTTTGTTGCAGTGCGGCATCAGGAAGCGGATGGAGGGGTAGGTCGGGGGCCGCGAGTCCGTTATATTGACCGCTTGCTTCGGGGCCTCGCCCCAGACCCAGCGCTGTAACAGCTCAGGCCCGACCCAAAGCACCTGTCCCCCATATGACCGCCGACCGCATATCCGCGACGTTTGCTTCATGCGCTGCCCAGGGCCGCGCAGCTTTTGTCGGTTACCTGATGGCCGGCGATCCGGACATCGAGACAAGCCTCAAGAATATCAAGGCTCTGGCGGAGGCGGGCGCTGACATTATCGAGCTTGGCGCGCCCTTTACCGATCCGATGGCCGACGGGGCGGCAATCCAGAAGGCGGCGCTTCGTTCCCTAGCGGCAGGCACGACGCTTAAGGACACGCTGACCATAGCGAAACGCTTTCGGTCGGAGAATACGACCACCCCGCTGATCGTTATGGGGTATGCCAATCCCATCCACCGGATGGGCTATGCCGCATTTGCCAAGGCAGCGGCAGAGGCCGGAGTCGACGGCGTGATCACAGTTGACCTGCCCCCCGAAGAGGACGCCCCGCTGCGCCAGGAACTGGCGGCCCACGGGCTGGCGGTGATCCGCCTCGCGACGCCGACGACAACCGAAAAGCGCATGGAAACGGTCGCCGACGGATCGTCGGGCTTTGTCTATTATGTCTCGGTCGCAGGCGTGACTGGCGCGGGCGTAGGCGCCGAGGCGGATATTTCGGCGGGCGTGGAGCGCGCCAAGCGCATTTCCGGCCTGCCGGTCGCAGTCGGTTTTGGCGTCCGGACGCCGGAGCAAGCCGCTGCTTTTGCAAGAATTTCTGACGGGGTCGTGGTGGGGTCTGCGCTGGTAGACCTGGTGCGCGAGGCGGTCGAGCAAGGCGATCCTGGCTCGTCTGTCAAGCGCATAAGTGTGGTTGCTAAGTCACTGTCAAACGCCATAGCTTTGGCGCGTCACGAGCGGAGCGTTCATTGAACTGGCTTACAAATCTTCCCCCGGGGCTGAAGTCGATCTTCACCCCCAAGCGGGACGACACTGAAGGCGATGACCTCTGGGTCAAATGCCCGAAGACAGGTGAACTGGTCTACCGGCAGGAGCTTGAGAGCTCGTACTGGGTGACCCCGGCCGGCGCCCACCTGCGCATCACCCCGGAGAAGCGCTTCGAATACATGTTCGATGGCGGCCTGTGGTCCGAGATCCAGATGCCGCCGGTGCCGCGCGACCCGCTGAAATTCAAGGACGACAAGCGCTACACCGACCGCCTGAAGTCGGCGAAGGCCAAGACCGGCCGCGACGATTGCATGGTCGCCGGCCTCGGCGAGATCAATGGCCGTAAAGCCGTGGTGCTCGTGCAGGACTTCGCCTTCATGGGCGGATCGCTGGGCATGGCTGCGGGCGAGGCTTTCATCAAGGCGGCCGAGACGGCTGTCGCACGCAAGGCGGCGTTGATCGTCGTCACCGCTTCAGGCGGCGCACGCATGCAGGAGTCTTCGTTTGCGCTGATGCAGATGCCGCGCACCGTGCTGGCGATCCAGGACGTGAAGCGCGCCAAGCTTCCCTACATCGTCGTGCTGGCTGACCCGACTTCGGGCGGCGTGCTGGCGTCGTATGCGATG
>CALRWU020000299.1:0-4843 GCA_943371945.1 Azorhizobium sp. AG788 | reverse complement strand
GCCGGCCGCGCCAATACCCATGACGGTAAGGACGAGGCGGCGCGAAGGAGTAAAGCTTGCTGTGTCAGCCATGTTCGTTACCCCATGATCTCAGACGCGCGCGCAACGGCGCCGCGGATACGGTGATAGGTCGCGCACCGGCAGACATTGCCCGTCATGCCATCGGTAATCTGTTGTTCGCTAGGCTTGGGGGTCGTGGTGAGCAGGGCGGTAGCGGCGAGCATCTGGCCAGACTGGCACCAGCCGCATTGGACAACGTCAAGCTCCGACCACGCTTGCTGAACGGCTTTACCCGCCGGCGTGTCCAGGCCTTCGATGGTCGTGATCTTCTTGCCTGCGAGGGAGGCGGCAGGCGTGACGCAAGCGCGCGTCGGCTGGCCGTCGACCAGCACAGTGCAGGCGCCGCAGGCGGCGACACCGCAACCGAATTTCGTGCCGGTGAGCTGCAGGTCCTCACGCAGATACCAGAGCAGGGGGCGGTCTTCTTCCCCAGCGTACTCCTGGTCCTTGCCGTTGATATTGAGCTTCATGGCACCCTCCGCCGTCGGCCGTATGTTGAATGTATGACGCTAGCGCACGTCCCGGCCCGCTACCGCCATGTGAGCATTCGCTCACGTCAGCGCAAGCGAACGCATTTGTTGTAGCGCAAGTTGTTGCGACAAAGCGATATGCGCGTCTGACGATAGCGGCGCCTTATTGGACGGTAGTATCGCTGTGCTTCGCGGCTTTGCGTTTGCGGGACAGGAGATTCAGAATCTCGACGAAGGCCGAGAAAGCCATCGCTGCGTAAACATAGCCCTTTGGCACATGGATGCCGAAGCCATCAGCAATCAGAACCATGCCGATCATAAGCAGGAATCCAAGCGCCAGCATCACAACGGAAGGGTTTGCGTTGATGAAGCGGGCCAGCGGGCCGGACGCCAGCAGCATGACTGTTACCGCTGCGATCACCGCAATGAACATGATGGCGACGTGATCCGTCATGCCGACCGCGGTCAGGATCGAGTCAATCGAGAAAACGATGTCGAGCAGGATGATCTGCACGATCGCAGCGCCGAAATTCATGACCGCGCGGCCTGCTATCGGTGTGTCTTGCTTGTGATCAGTCCCCGGCTCCATGGTGTGGTGGATCTCGGAGGTTGCCTTCCAGACAAGGAACAGGCCGCCTGCTATCAGGATGATGTCGCGCCAGGAGAAGGCAGTCTCGAAGGTGGGCTCACCATGCTCACCGGGCGGCCCCACGAAGCCAAGGTCTATCACGGGATAAACCAGGCCAACGATCCAGGCAATCGAGCCGAGCAGGGCAAGCCGCATGATCAGGGCAAGCGCGATGCCGATGTTACGCGCCTTGGCGCGATTTTCTTCCGGCAACTTGTTGGTCAGGATCGAGATAAAGATCAGGTTGTCGATGCCGAGCACGATCTCCATCACGACAAGCGAGATGAGCGCCGCCCACGCTGCCGGATCGGTGAGAAGCGGCGTGAGATCGAAATCCATGGGTTACAGAACTCCAGAGGCCCAGACTGGGGCCAGCGTCGATACTTAGTGCGATTGCGAAGCGAGGTTAAGTGGAAAGCGAGGCGTAAGCGTCATTACGCAAGGCGAAGGCGCATAATGAATTCGTCATCCAGGGTATCGCCGACCTTGAACTTGTATGCGCCGACTTTTTCGAACCCGCGGCTTTCATAGAGCGCGATGGCGCGTTCGTTGGATTGCCAGACGCCGAGAAAAAGGTTCTTCGCGCCCCGCTGCCGCGCTCGCTCAATCGCCCAGGCAAGCAGGATACGCCCTGCGCCGACGCCCTGACGGGCCTCGTAGACGTAAACGCGGTGGAGTTCGAGGGCAGGTTCTGGACCCGTATCGATGGGCAGCTTGCACGGACCGATCTTGCAGTAGGCCGCCATCTTCTTTCCAGAAAAGGCGATACGGACTTCGACGTCGGGATCGCCCAGGTCAGCCTGCATTTTCGAGATGGAGTAGGTGTCGTCCAGAAACTGGCGCAGGTCGCCCGGCGGATACAGGTCGCCAAACGTTTCCGCGAAGGTCTCGCGGCCGATTTCGGCCAGACCTTCGGCGTCCTTCATCTGGGCGTCACGAAAGGTCAGATCGCGTTCCAAGCTTACTCCGCTTTAGGTCAGGTCGCAGTTTCGTTGCGACAAGCATAGACGAATTCGCGTACGGCGTCGCCCAGCAGGACCAATTTTGCAAGTGACCATCCGCCTTGCCGGTCAAATGCGCTCATCGGTTGCATAAGACGGTCGGCAAGACCTTTTCTGGGGACGATCCAGGCTTCGACCAATCGGCGGGCCTCCTCCCGGTCGATGCTCGCCGGGGAGGCCTTCGCCGCCTGGGCGTGCCGGATCGCGGCAATGGCAAGTTCGCTCTGCTGGCGGGGCAGGTCGTCGGCAACCCGTTGAAGCGCCAGCCTGTCCCAGTGATCGCGGGGCTGAAGGTCGCGCGCTGCCGACCGCATGCGGTCGAGACCCAGCTGTTCGCCGACCTGGTGCTGCATCAGCAAGGCGGATTTCAGCGGCCATCTGGTCTGGGCCGCGATTTCCACGGTTTCGCGGGCCGAGGCGAGGGCCCGGACAAGCGCGACGTCCTGCGCGAGATCGGCCGGCGCGCCGGCCTTTCGGTAAAGGTCAGCACGCGCCTGGACGCGACCGAGGACCAGCGGAGAGAGGGCCGTGGGTAGCAGGGCGCGGATTTCGGCTATCGCGTCGCGGTTGCGCTCGACGACGCCGGCGATTGATCCGGTTCGCAGAAGTTCGGGGTCCGACGCAAATGTGCCCGCGAGAAGCCGCAGATTCGCGGAAGTCTCGACCATCATGAGGGTCTGCGCCTCCGCGGGCGCCTTGCCGTCGAGCGCGTTGATGCGAGCGACCAGGTCGTCGATGTGGAAGGTGGAATAGGCTGCCTCGAACGCCTGCGTGATCAGGCCGACATCGATCCCTTCTGCGTCACGCTTCTGGATCGCAAAGGTCGGACCCGTGAGGTTGACAATCCGGTTGGACAGGACGGTCGCGACGATCTCACGGTGCAGTCGGTGGCGCTTGCGCGCCTCTCCATAGACCACGAGCTCATCGGGGAAGTAGTCGATCAGCAATGGCGCGAAGGCGGGATCATCCGGCGCCTTCGATGCGATGAGCGTCGCGAAGAGGTCCAGCTTGGCATAGGCCATGATGACGGCGAGTTCTGGCCGCGTCAGGCCGTCATGGCCATCGCGCAACTTGCGGAACGCTTCCATTGTCGGAAGGCCCTCGACAACACGGTCGAGCTTGCCCTGTTTCTCGAGGGACTCGATCAGGCTTTCATGGCTGTCGAGGTCAGCGGTCGCCGTCGCCTGCATCACCGAGAGAGCGCCGGTCTGGTCGTAATTGTTTCGCAGGACCAGATGGCCGACCTCATCCGTCATGCGGGCGAGCAGGGCGTTGCGATCTTCCACTTTCAGCGCTTTCTCGTGGATCGCTTCGGCCGTGAGGATCTTGATGTTGACCTCGTGGTCGGACGAATCAACGCCAGCCGAGTTGTCGATCGCGTCCGTATTGATACGGCCGCCCTTGCGCGCGAATTCGATACGACCCGCCTGCGTAACGCCAAGATTGGCGCCTTCCGCGATAACTTTCGCACGCAGGTCTTTTGCATCGACGCGAAGTGCATCATTCGCCTTGTCGCCGACGTCCGCATGCGACTGTGTGGAGGCCTTGATGTAGGTCCCGATGCCGCCGAACCAGAGCAGGTCGACTTCCGCCAACAGAAGTGCGTGCATCAGCACGTCCGGCGTCACGGCGTCTTCGGTGAGGCCGGTCAGCGCCTTGATCTCGGGGCTCAGCGGAATCGACTTGGCCGAGCGCTCAAAAATGCCGCCGCCTTTGGAGATAAGTGACGCGTCGTAATCCGCCCACGACGAGCGGGGCAGGTTGAACATGCGCTGACGCTCGTTGAACGCGGCTTCGAGATTGGTGGGGTCGGGGTCGAGGAAGATATGGCGGTGGTCGAACGCCGCCTGCAGGCTGATGAATTTCGACAGGAGCATTCCGTTTCCAAATACATCGCCCGACATGTCGCCAATACCGATGACAGAGAACGGCTGGCTCTGGGTGTCGCGACCCATTTCGCGGAAGTGGCGCTTCACCGCTTCCCAGGCGCCGCGCGCCGTGATGCCCATCTTCTTGTGGTCATAGCCGGCAGAGCCGCCTGATGCGAATGCGTCGCCGAGCCAGAAATTGTAGTCTGCCGATAGTTCGTTTGCGATATCGGAGAAGGTCGCCGTGCCCTTGTCAGCTGCGACCACGAGATAAGGATCTTCGCCATCCCACGCCACAACGCCCGGTGGATGGACGGTCTTGCCGCCGACAATGTTGTCTGTGATCTGCAGCAGCGCGCCCACGAACGTCTTGTAAGCTGCGATGCCGGCCGCCTGGATCTCCTCGCGCGTGCCCTTGGCCGGCAAGCTCTTGGGAAAGAATCCGCCTTTCGAACCCACCGGAACGATCACGGCATTCTTGACCTGCTGCGCCTTCACAAGGCCCAGCACTTCGGCGCGAAAGTCGTCGCGGCGATCCGACCAGCGCAGGCCACCGCGTGCGACGGGCCCGAAGCGGAGGTGAACGCCCTCTACATCCGGCGACCAGACGAATATCTCGCGATAGGGTCGCGGCGCGGGCAGCGGGTCGGCCTCGCGGCTGGCGATCTTCACGGCGATATGGCGATACGGCTTCCCGGCATCGTCGTGCAGATAGTAGTTCGTCCGCTGCAAGGATTTCACCAGCGCTAGCAATCTGCGCAGCGCACGGTCAGCATCCAGCGTTGCGACGCTTTCGAGTTGCTTTTCGATCTCCCC
>CALRWU020000298.1:0-4849 GCA_943371945.1 Azorhizobium sp. AG788 | reverse complement strand
AACTCGTCCGTGCCCGCTCACGCAGCCTGCGTCGCTGTATCCGTAGCATGCTGCAGGACGACACCTACCAGGATCGCATCTTCAATCGCGTCTATCGCCATCCGCGCATCGCGAGCGCCGGCAAGAAAGTGCGCAACCTCACCTACATCGACGCGAATGACTTTGCGATCGCCCTGGCGACCGCGATCCAGCCGAACGACTCGGGCGATGACGCCATCTGCGCCCTGCCCGACTCCATTCTTGCGCTGCACGAAGGCAAGCTGAAACAGCGCCTGCGTCTTGCCATGCCGGATGTCTTCCGCGCCGACCGCAATCCGGATCAGATCAAGGCTGCCGTTGCATCGTGGTACAACGCGCAAATGAACACGACGTCGGAGCAATTCCGGATTGCAACTCGTGTCCGCCTCTACACGGTCGCAGCGATCGTCACGGTCCTGCTCAACGTCAGCCCGATCAAGATCGTCGAATACCTGATGGCGCGACCCGAGCTGGCACAACAGTTTGCACTCGTCGTGCCGGAGCTTGCCGAGAAGGTCTACAGCACCAGCGAGAACACGCTCGCGGCGCTCAACGCTGCGCCGGAGACAACGGCCGACACGGCGGGGGCGCAAGGCGTCGCGAGCCTGCCTACCAATCTCAATGCCGGCGACTTCAAGACGCTGCTCACCTTCTATGAGTGCAAGCGCGGTATCAACGTCTTGCCGATCGGCTGGCCATGGATGGCGCACTTCGCCGAGCAGGTGGACAAACGCAAGGCGAGCGTCATCGGCGCCGGCCCCTCTCAGGCAGAGGCGTGTGGTCGCGCGCTCGCAAGCTCCGATGTCAGCCCCGCCGTGCAGGATCGCCTTCAATCGCTCGGCATCGCTTACATTCCGAAAGCAACGACCCCGGCCGCGACAACGCCGACTGCGGCGCCCACCACCGCCGCCACCACCGTCACCCCCGCCCCATCCGCTCCTGCGGTTGTTGATCCGGCTGTTCAACCGATGCCGGTGGCGACCGCCCCCACGCCCAAGGTCGAGCAAGCCCTGGTTGCAAAATACACGGCCGACTTTCAGCCAGTTTACGGCCCCGACCCAGCACGCGATCCGTGGATTTATGTCATCCTTGGCTGGTTGATCACCATGGTCGCCGCCGCTCAGGGCGCCCCGTTCTGGTTCGACCTCCTGCGCAAGCTTGTCTCGCGCAAGTAGCGCGCCTTTCTGTCCGCGTCGGGTCAGTCGCGCCACACTTGGCGCAAGGCGCGCGTCATGGTCTTGTCGCAACGACAGATTCAGGAACCCACCGATGCGCCTTCGTCTTCTCGCCGCTTCCGCAGCCCTTGCACTCAGCGCCTGCACGACGACTGCGGGTCCGGGCGGAAATACGGTTTCGCGTGATCCCGGCGCCGGCGAAGCTGAGTTTCGTGGCCTCTACAAGGAGCTTATCGAAACCAACACAGCCTTTTCCGTTGGTTCCTGCACGCTAGCCGCCGAGCACATGAAGGCGCGCCTCGTCGCCGCCGGCTATCCCGAGAGCGATCTCCACCTTCTGGTAAACCCCGGCCCCGGCCGCCCGCAGGACGGCAACCTCGTCGCGATTCTTCCGGGCTCGGACCCATCGCAAAAAGCCATTCTGCTGCTCGCGCACATCGATGTGGTGGAGGCCAAGCGCGAAGACTGGATTCGCGATCCTTTCGTCCTCACGGAAGATGGCGGTTATTTCTACGCACGCGGCGCCAGCGACGACAAGGCGATGGCCGCGATCTTCACGGACTCGATGGTTCGCTACAAGCAGGAGGGTTACAAACCCACCCGCACCATCAAGATGATGCTCAACTGCGGTGAGGAAGCCGACGGCGAATTCATCGGCGCGGCCTACATGGTCAAGAACCACCGCGACCTCATCGATGCGGCCTTCGCCCTGAACGAAGGCGCTGGCGGCCGCATGGACAAGTCCGGCAAATATATCTTCAACGGCGTGCAGGCCGGTGAAAAACTCTATCAGGACTACACGATCGAAGTGACCAACCCCGGCGGCCACTCCTCCCGCCCCGTGCCGGACAATGCGATTTACGAACTCGGCTCAGCGCTGATGAAAGTGCAGTCGCTTGAATTCCCCATCGAGTTCAACGACGCCACCACCGGCTTCTTCCGCCGAATGGGCGCAATCACGCCCGGTCAGGAGGGCCAGGACATGCGCGACGCCGCCGATGGCGAGAACGCCGCCGCCATCCGCCGCCTGATGGTGAACCCCAGCTATAACGCCACCTTCCGCACGACCTGTGTCGCCACGATGCTGAACGCCGGTCATGCCCCCAACGCTCTGCCGCAGCGCGCGACCGCCAACGTCAACTGCCGCATCTTCCCGGGCCACACGCAGCAGGAAATCCAGCAGAAGCTTCAAGCCGCGATTGGCGATGACTCGGTCAAAGTCACACTCAAGTCGCCGCCCGAAACGCCGGGAGCGCCGCCGCGCCTCACGCCCGAAATCCTGGGGCCCATTGAAAAACTCACGGAACAGATGTGGCCCGGCGTCCCCGTCATTCCCGCCATGGCCACAGGCGCTACCGACGGCCGCTTCCTCACCCCAGCGGGGATCCCCACCTACGGCGTTTCGGGCATCTTCGCCGATGGCGAGACCACCAACGCTCATGGCCTCAACGAACGAGTCGGCGTGAAGCAGCTGATGGAGGGACGCATGTTCCTCTATCAGCTGGTGAAGATGTACGCGGGCGGTCAGTAGCGGAGTCGCGCTACTGCGGCCCCATCAGTGCCGCGATGAAATTATCATAGCTGTCCAGCACTTTTGGATCGTCTTTCACGATATCGACCAGTTGCCGGGGGATGTCCTTGAGATGCTCCACCATGCCGTCAGGGCTCATCCCTATCGACGTCCCGAAGGTGCGAAAGATCGCGTAGGATTTGTCCCGGAACAGGTCGAAGTCGAGCTTGCCCGCGGACTTTCCAAGCGAGGCAACCGACAGATCGTAGTAGGCATGAATGTGCGGGCTGTTGATCCAGGCCGACTGATCGCCCTGCAGGCTTACCGTCTCGCCTTGCGAAGCTGGCGCTGCCTTAGCAGTGGCCGGCTCACCGTGCAGATGATGCTGGACGCACCCGGCGGGAATCGACCCTGCGGCCAGTATCGCGATCACAACGAACGACTTCAGGCGCATGTTAAGCCCTCCTTGGGGACAAAGCTTCGCCCTCTCCGGAATCGGAGTTTTTCGTTCCGAAGCGAGAAAAGGGCGTGACAAGAAAACCAAACATGATGTAAAAGATTATATACATCGTGTCGAGTCCTTTTCTGTACGTCTCCATCGTCAATCGAGGCCGAATGTCGTTCCGCGAGAAACTTGCCTGGATCACCCTGGTCACGGTGCTGCTGTGCTTCGGTGCCTATTACAGCGCGATCTTCAGCGGCCTCGTGCAGCACTATTCACCTGCAGCACTCCACCTCGCGCTCGGGGCGTTGATATTGCTCGTGGTGCTGCAGGCGGGTCTCACCCTGCTTGCCGCCGTCACGACTCCGAAGGATGGGCGCGGCCCACGCGATGAACGCGAGAAGATGATCCAGGCGCGATCGCATACCATCGGCTACTACACGCTGATGGTTGCCACGGCCGCCCTTTTCATCCCGACGCATGCGCCGGGCGTCGACATGGTCGACATCGTGAACTTCGCAATGCTGGGGATCGTGATCTCCGCCATCGTCGTAGCGATTGCGCAGATCGTCATGTTCCGGCGCGGCTACTAGATCATGGCGAAGCTGCCCATCGCCAACCAGATACGCCGCCTGCGTTTCGAACACGGCGAGATGACGCAAAGCGATCTTGCCGAGCGTATCGGCGTCACGCGACAGACCATCGCTGCAATCGAGGCGGGCAAGTACGGCCCATCGCTAGAGGCCGCCTTCCGCATCGCCCAAGTCTTCGATGTCAGCCTCGAAGACGTGTTCCAGTGGGAAGACTGACTAGAACAGCTTCAGGATCATCAACCCGCCCGCCGCCGACACACCCGACACGAAAGGGCCCCAGATGATGTCGACAATCGCGAAGTCGCGCGGCCAGTCCTTCAGCGTCGCCATGTTGGTCAGGTCATAGGTGCCGTAGGCCACCAGCCCCAGGAACGCCCCGAGGCCCAGCGCCATCAGCGGATCACCCCCCGCCTGCATCGCCGGCGTGATGGCGAAGAAACTCAGCGCGACCGAATACAGTACATAGAAAGCTATGGCGGGCGGCCAGGAGATCGGCTCCTTCATCAGGTGGCCAAGCTGCTTCAGCATCCACTTGCGCGCAATCACCATCAGCCACAGCGCGTCCATGACGCCCATGACAAGGCCTGCCGCCAAAGTGCCTTGAACGAGTTCCATGTCGGCCTCCATTGTCTCCCCTGCATACGCAGCCGCGCCCGGCTGGATGTCCCGAGAACAGGAGGAAACGACTACGAAGAATCGTAGGCGGCCGGAAAAATCTTCGCAAGCAAACTCAACCGGTTAGCGCGAAACGCGACGGAGAGCCCTGCCTGTTGCACCCGCGGCGTCCGCATCCTACCACCAGTCTCGACACCTCCCCGGAGCCCGATGCGCAACCGCCACATCCTTTTCGCGATCCTGGCGTTCAGCCTCATCGCCCCCCTCCTGCTTGCGCAACCGGCCTTCGCCCACGCGATCGGCGGCAAGGATGCCGAGTTCGTCCGCAACACGATCGGCGCCGATCCGTTCCCTTTCATGTATCTAGGCGCCAAGCACATGGTGACCGGATACGATCACCTGCTCTTCCTGACCGGCGTGATCTTCTTCCTTTACCGGCTTAAAGACGTCCTTCTCTACGTGACGCTTTTCTCGCTCGGTCATTCCACCACGCTGA
>CALRWU020000297.1:0-4891 GCA_943371945.1 Azorhizobium sp. AG788 | reverse complement strand
TGGAAGACGAATACATCTATGTGCTGAAGGCGGGGAACGACCTCTCGCCCGTGTTCGAAAGCCCGCTCGCGCTGTTCGATCCTGATACGCAAGCCGAACAGCTGCAGAAGGACTACAACATTCCGCGCCGTCGCCTGACGGGGCTGATGAGCCCTTGGGCGCTGAAGCGGCTGGACGAGTTCGGCGGCGACATCACCAAGTTCCGTGTCTCCAAGGTGAAGCCGTCGCGGCTGCGCCAGATCGGCATCGCCAAGACCGAGCCGGGCGACGAGAACAACCAGGACGTCTCCTCGCTGGTCGGCAAGGTCGATATCCGCAAGCTGGAGATGCACTCGCAGTCTGATCCCGACAGCTATTCGTACTCGGGCGGGCTCAACCGTGCGAACCAGGGCGTTCTCGAATTCGTCGAGATGTTCAAGGCGCCGATCAAGATGCTGCACCCCCTGCTGACGGCGACGCAGGAGGGGAACTATGCGGGCTCTGAAAACATCGGCTCGATCCCGTTCACCGGCATCATCATGGCGCACTCGAACGAGAGCGAATGGCGCACGTTCAAGAACAACAAGACCAACGAAGCCTTTATCGACCGGATCTACGTGATCAAGGTGCCGTACGCACTGCGGGTGACGGAAGAGACGCGCATCTACGACAAGCTGGTGCGCACGTCGGAGCTGGCGGAAGCGCCACTGGCGCCGGGCACGCTGGAGATGCTGGCGCGGTTCTCGGTCCTGTCACGCCTGAAGACGCACGAGAACTCCAACCTGTTCGCCAAGATGCGGGTCTATGACGGTGAAAGCCTGAAGGAGGTCGATCCCAAGGCGCGCACGCTGCAGGAATATCGCGATGCGGCGGGCGTGGACGAAGGCATGGACGGCATCTCGACGCGCTTTGCCTTCAAGGCGCTGTCGGCGACGTTCAACCACGACACCGAGGAAGTCGCGGCCGATCCGGTTCACCTGATGTACGTGCTGGAGCAGGCGATCAAGCGCGAGCAGTTCCCGGATGACACCGAGAATGCCTATCTGGAATTCATCAAGGCTGATCTTGCGCCGCGCTATGCGGAGTTCATCGGTCACGAGATCCAGAAGGCCTATCTTGAGAGCTATCATGACTACGGCCAGAACCTGTTCGATCGCTATGTCGACTATGCCGACGCGTGGATCGAGGATCAGGACTTCAAGGATCCCGATACGGGCCAGATGCTGGATCGTGAACTGCTGAACCAGGAACTGTCGAAGATCGAGAAGCCGGCCGGCATCGCCAACCCGAAGGACTTCCGGAACGAGGTGGTGAAGTTCACGCTGCGCGCGCGGGCCAACAACAAGGGCCGCAACCCGTCATGGACCAGCTACGAGAAGATCCGCGAAGTGATCGAGCGGCGCATGTTCAGCCAGGTGGAAGACCTGCTGCCGGTGATCTCGTTCGGGTCGAAGAAGGACTCGGAAAGCGAGAAGAAGCACGACGAGTTCGTGCAGCGCATGATGGAGCGAGGCTATACGGAGCGCCAGGTTCGCCGCCTGGTGGAGTGGTACATGCGGGTCAAGCAGACCAGCTAGGACACATGCCTTCATGAGTATCATCGACCGTCGTCGTGATCCCGGAGGAAAGTCGCTGGCGAACCGCCAGCGATTCATCCGCCGCGCTCGGGCTCTGGTGAAGCGTGCCGTGCGCGAGGCTTCTGCCAAGCGTTCGATCAAGGACGTCGACAAGGGCGGTGACATCGTCGTTCCGGCCGACGGCGTGCGGGAGCCGACGCTCCGGCGCGGCAGCCAGGGCGGCAAGCGCGAATACGTGCTGCCCGGCAACAAGAAGTACATCAAGGGCGACACCATCGCGCGGCCCGACGAGGAAGGCGGCGGCTCGGGGGCCTCGGATGGCGGCGAGGGCGAAGACGATTTCCGTTTCGCGCTGTCGGATGAGGAATTCCTCGACCTGTTCCTTGAGGATCTCGAACTGCCAGACCTCGCCAAGCGGCAGGTATTGGGTGTCGAGGAGACCCAACCGGTCAGGGCGGGCTACCGCTCGTCTGGCCCGCCCGCGACGCTGTCGGTGGTGCGCACCATGCGTAACTCCCTGTCACGCCGCACCGCGCTGGGGCGGCCGCGACCGGAGGAGGTCGCCGCACTGGAGGCGGAGATCGCCCAGCTCGAGCGCGATGGTGATACGGAAAACAAGCTGGTCGCCCTGCGCGAAGAACTCGAGCGCAAGCGCAGGCGCATGCGGCTGGTGCCGTTCATCGATCCGCTCGATGTGCGCTATCGCCGCTATGACCAGGTGCCGAGGCCGGTCGCGCGCGCCGTGATGTTCTGCCTGATGGACGTGTCCGGCTCGATGGACGAGCACATGAAGGACCTCGCCAAGCGGTTCTACTCGCTGCTCTACCTGTTCCTGAAGCGACGCTACAAACGCGTGGACGTCGTCTTCATCCGCCACACGCATGAAGCGCGCGAGGTGGACGAGGAGACGTTCTTCCACAGCCGCGAGAGCGGTGGCACGGTTGTCTCGACGGCGCTGGAGGAGATGGCGCGCATCGTCCAGGATCGCTTCCCGGGCAATGAGTGGAACATCTATGCGGCGCAGGCCAGCGACGGCGACAACCTGCCGATGGATAATCCCAACACCATCAACCTGCTGAAGACGGCTATCCTGCCGCTCTGCCAGTACTACGCTTATCTCGAAGTCGGCCATGCGCGGGACGATGGCGGCGGCGAGGCGACGTCGTTGTGGCGCGCCTACGAGATGGTCGCCAGTTCGGAAGAGCGCATGGCGATGCGCAAGGTGAGTCATCGCAGGGACATCTATCCGGTGTTCCGCGAACTGTTCGCCAAGGACGGTGCGAAGGCGGAGGCAGATGCATGACCGACGACGTGATCGTGACCCGCAAGAAGAAATCCCGCGTCGTGGAGGCGCCGCCGGCGCCGGACTCCAAACTGTTGTTCACCGGCCCGGACTGGAATTTTGAGACGCTCGGCCGCGTCTTCGAAGCGGTGCGCGAGATCGGCGAGGGCGAGCTCGGCCTCGATACCTACCGCACGCAGATCGAGGTGATCACGTCGGAGCAGATGCTGGACGCCTATTCCAGCGTCGGCATGCCGCTGTTCTACAAGCACTGGAGCTTCGGCAAGGACTTCGCCCGCAACCAGATGATGTACAACAAGGGCTATCAGGGGCTGGCGTACGAAATCGTCATCAACTCCGATCCGTGCATCTGCTACATCATGGAGGAGAACTCCGCGACGATGCAGACGCTGGTGCTGGCGCACGCCGCCATGGGGCACAATCACTTCTTCAAGAACAACTACGTGTTCAAGCAGTGGACCGACGCCAGCGGCATCGCCGACTATCTGTCCTTCGCCAAGAGCTTCATCGCCAAGTGCGAGGAGCGCTATGGCATCGAGGCGGTGGAGCGGCTGATCGATGCGGCGCATGCGCTGCAGAGCCATGGCATCCACCGCTATCCCGGTAAGCGTTCGATGGACCTCGCAACCGAAGCCCGGCGCGAACAGGAACGCCGCGCGCATGGTGAAGCGCTGTTCAACGATCTGTGGCGCACGGTGCCGCAAGCAAAAGGCAAGAAGCCGGCCACCAAGAAGAAAATCGAGGAGGACCGCCGCAAGGCGATCCTGAAACTGCCGGAAGAGAACATTCTCTATTTCCTTGAGAAGACGGCGCCGCGCCTGGCCGGCTGGCAGCGCGAGATCATCCGCATCGTCCGCCTGATCGCGCAGTACTTCTACCCGCAGCGCCAGACCAAGATGATGAACGAGGGTTGTGCGACGTGGACCCACCACCGCATCATGACGCGCCTGCATGAGAAGGGGCTGATCAACGATGGCTCCTATCTCGAGTTTCTGCACTCGCACACCAGCGTGGTGATGCAGCCGGAGTTCGACGATCGCCGCTATTCGGGCATCAACCCCTACGCGCTCGGCTTTGCGATGATGCAGGACATCGAGCGCATTTCGCTGACGCCGACGGATGAGGACCGTTCGTGGTTCCCCGACATTGCGGGCAACCGTGACCCCTATGGCACCCTGCGCGAAGTGTGGGCCAACTTCCGGGACGAGAGCATCGTCTCGCAATATCTTTCGCCGCACCTGATCCGGAAGTTCGGCCTGTTCCACATAACCGACGACCACGACGAGGATGAGATGGAGGTTTCCGCCATCCATGACGAGCGTGGCTATCGTGACGTGCGTCGCGCACTGTCGCGCCACTACGACGTGGCGCGGCGCGACCCAGACATCCAGGTGGTGGACGTGGACCTAGCAGGCGATCGTCGGCTGGAGCTGCGCCACAGTGTGGTCGATGGCGTCACGCTGGAAGAGAAAGACGCGGATCGCGTGCTGCAGCACCTGGCCGACCTGTGGGGCTATGAAGTCCGGCTGGTCGAGGCGGACGACAACACCGTCTATGCCGAGCACAAGGCCGAACCGATGCGGCCGTTCGCCTAGTACGGTCGCCGTCGGGCGGGATTGCACACGCTTGTGACCTTTAACGCTGGGAGAAGGGCCATTGGTCGCTCCTTCCGGCGCCTTTCCATAACGCCCCTGGAACCGCTAAGGTTGACGTAAAGGTCGGGTCGCGCGGGGTTTGGGCGCAGACACAACACGACCACGAGGGAGGAGACTATGGCTTCGCGTGTCGCCCGTTGGGCGTTTGCGGCCGTTTACGGCATTATCGCTCTGATCGCTGTGTGGGGAGGGGTGGTTCAGCTGAACCCGCCCGCGCCTCCGCCCAGCCCGTTCGACCCGAATCCCGTGGTGTTGGTGAACCCCGCCATGTTCACGGCGGGGATGTTCTATTTCCTCACTGCGCTTGCCTTTGGGGCCTGCACCTTCCTGGCTGTGCGTGACGCAAGGTCGGACAAGCCCAACGTCGTGGTGAAGGG
>CALRWU020000296.1:0-4934 GCA_943371945.1 Azorhizobium sp. AG788 | reverse complement strand
TATGGTCTCGCTGGCCTGCGTGTCGGTTGGAGCTATGCGCCCGCCCACGTCGTCGACGCGCTCGAAAAAGTCCGCATGCCATTCAACGTCAATCTGCCGGCACAGGCCGCTGCGATCGCCGCGATCGAGGACGACGCCTTCACCGAGGCATCTCTTGCCCACAATGACAGCGAATTGGCGCGCGTCTCCGATGAGCTTAAAAAGCTTGGCCTGCCGATCATCGATGGCGTCGGCAATTTCGTCGTCGTGGAATTTCCGACCACCAAGGGCAAGACCGCGGCCGAGGCGCTGGAGCACTGCAAGAACAACGGCGTCACGCTACGCGGCCTCGCAGGCTACAAGATGCCGAACCATCTGCGCATCTCGATCGGGACGGTCGACGGCAACAACGCAGCGCTGCGGCTGCTGAAAGACTTCCTGGGCAAGTGATCCGATGGCTGACTTGATCTTCAACCGGATCGCCATAATCGGCGTCGGCCTGATTGGCGGCTCGATCGCGCGGGCTGCGCAGGAGAGCGGCGCCGCCGGAGAAGTTGTGCTGTTCGACGGCAATGCAGACGCGCTCGCGCGCGCCGGCGAAATCGGTTTCGGGAAGCCCGCCGCGACGATCGCGGATGCCGTCGCCGATGCCGACGTTGTGTTTCACTGCGTCCCAGTCGGCGCGATGGGGGCGACAGCTCGCGCCAGCATCGCTGCGATGAAGCCCGGCGCCATCCTCACGGATGTTGGCTCCGTGAAGGGCAATGTTGCGCGCGACTTCCGCTCGCTAGGCCGCGCCGACATCCATGTAATTCCTGGTCACCCGATTGCGGGCACGGAAAAATCTGGCCCCGACGCCGGTTTTGCGAGCCTGTTCGACGGTCGCTGGTGCATCCTCACGCCAGAGCAGGGCGGCTCGCCTGACTATGTAGCGGCAACAGACAAGCTCGCTGCGTTCTGGACCGCGCTCGGCTCCAAGGTCGAGCGCATGGATGCGCAGCGCCACGATATTGTGCTCGCTGTCACCAGCCACCTGCCGCACCTGATCGCCTACAACATGGTCGCCACTGCCTACGACATGGAGGCGGTGACCGAAGGCGAGGTGGTGAAATTTTCCGCCGCCGGTTTCCGTGACTTCACGCGCATCGCCGCGTCCGATCCCACGATGTGGCGCGACGTCTTCCTCAACAACAAGGAAGCCGTCCTCGAAGTGCTCGGCCGCTTCGATGATGATCTGACGGCCTTGCGCAAGGCAATCCGCAATGGCGACGGCCAGAAGCTGTTCGACGTCTTCACCCACGCGCGCGGCATCCGCCGCGAGATCATCGACGCGGGACAGGATACGGCGGTGGCGAACTTCGGGCGCGATGTCGACGGGAAGAAACCGTAGCTACTTCTGCGCCGCGCGCCCTTCGGTCACGAGCCGCTCCGTCGCCGGATCCAGCGCGTCTTTGAGCGCTTGCGTGAATGCTTCGCGCTTCAGCCCGGGCGGGATCGGCGGCAGAATCTCGAAGACGATCCGCCCCGGCTTGCGCAGGAAGCCGGAGCCCTGCCAGCACAGACCGGTATTCAGCGCGATCGGCACGCACGGAACCTTGAGTTCGTTGTACAGCAGCACGATGCCCGGCTTGATGTCGGCGGGCGTGTCAGGCAACTGCCGTGTACCTTCCGGGAAGATCACGATCTGCTGGCCGCCCGCCGTCGCCTTCTTCGCGGCGGCAAGCATCAGGCGCATCGTCTTGGCGCCGCCGGCGCGATCAATCGGAATGCCGACGCGCGAGGCGTAGACGCCAAACACGGGCGCTTTCAACAGCTCCTTCTTCAGGATGTAGGCCGGGTTCTCCATGAAGATGAAGGGGCCGATCGTGTCGTAGGTCGACTGGTGCTTCATCGCGATGAGGCCAGGCCCGTCCTTGGGCAGATGTTCCTTCCCGCGGACTTCGGTGCTGATGCCGCAGATCAGCCAGAGGCCGAACGCCTGCGCGTTCGCGTAGAACCGCACAGAGCCGACGGCGAAGCGACGCGAGACCATCGAGAACGGCATCGCCAGCAGGCCGATGACCGCCATGGTCAGATAGAACCAGAGCGCATAGAGCGCCGATCGGATAAAGGTCATCCCGTGCGTCCCTGGTCGAGCGCTGCGCCACGCAAACCGGCCAGCCTGAACTTGACCCATTCTTCAAGCAGCACTTTCGCGGTGGCGACATCCTTGTACCAGTCGCCGGGGCGAACCTTGGTCGACATGACTGCGTGTGGAATGAAAGTCCCCTCCGGCATGGCGCGCTGAAGCTCCAGCAACGCCCGGTCCATGTGATACTCTGACGTGACGACGATGATGCGCTTCACCTTCTTGCGGTGCGCCCAGTCGGCGACCTCCGCGCCATTGCCTTCGGTCGTCGCCGCCGCCTTGCCGAGCGTGACGCAGCAATCGATATGCTTGATCGACACGTTGGAAATCCGCGCGATGTCGGCCGGCGTCGTATCGATGTTGACGCCGGAAATCAGCAGCGGCAGGTCGAGCGAATCCGCCAGCTGGATCGCCGTGATGATCCGCGCATCTGCCTTGCCGGTGAGGGCGGTGACTGCGTCGGCGTTCATCGGCGGATCAGGCGTCACGGCGCGATCGGCCCGCGCCACGAAGCGCGAAAAATCCCAGCCCGCCGCAAGCAGGATGACGGTGACCAGGATGACCAGTGTGCGCAGAACGATTCTCACGGGGTCAGCTCATACCAGATGGATCGCGTTTCCAAACCCTTTTGGCCCCAGAACCAAACACTGGCCTTAGACCATGTCCGAAAGGGACCGCATCACGGTCACCTTTGCGGCGACCATGGAGGCGGCCCCCGCAATCAGCGGAGCGAGGCCCAGAATAAGCCCGTCCGCCAGCGATAACGAGAGTTGCGGCAGCAGCCATGCCTGCTCGTCGGCCTGCCGCACCGCGAACAGAATGAAGGCCGCCGCGCCAAAAGCCAGCAAGGCGCCCAGCGCACCTGCCTGCACGCCGAGCATCAAAAAGCGCCGCTCGAACAAGCCGGCGATGAAGCTGTCCTTTGCACCGGTCAGATGCAGCAGCTCGACAATGTCCTTCCGCGCCAGCAGCGTCGCGTGCGTTGCGAAGGCGATCACGGCGATTCCGGTCGCCCCCAACAGGAGAACGGCCGACAGGGCGACGATACCAATTGTGTCTGTCGCGCGCCGCGCATCGGCTGACCACACGGCGTGGTCATCGACCTTGGCGTCTATTTTTGCCTCGCTCAGCTTCGCGCTGATGCGCTCGCCGACGCTGGTCGCGCCGCGCTCCGCTTCTGCCGCGATGAGATGCGGCAAGGGCAGGCCCGCCGGCACGCCTGACGGACCCAGCCACGGCTTCAGCAACTCCTCGGATTCTTCGCGGGTCAGCGCATGCGCCGATGCGATGCCCGGCGTCGCTTTCATGAGTTCGACGGCGCGTGTCGTGTCGGCATCCGACCCGCGCACACGCACCGTGATCTGCCCGGCAACATCGCTCGTCCACTCGCCTGCCGCTGCATAGGCAGCGCGCGCCACGAGTCCGGAGAAGGCCGCGAGAAAGCATAGCGCGCAGACGACAAAGAACAGCGCCGCCTCGCGCGCGTCTTCGCGTGGCAGCAGGGGAGCGGCAGCGCGGCTCACGTTGGCACCTCTGGCGCCACGGGCGAGGCGGGCAACTTCACCACCATCCCGTCGGCGAGGCGGAGCACGTCGGCCTTGGTGCGACGCACCAGCGCCATGTCGTGCGTTGCGATCAGCACCGTTGTCTTGAGCCGTCGGTTGAGCTCGCGGAACAGGCGGAACAGGCGCTCGCCCATCTCCTCGTCGACATTGCCGGTCGGCTCGTCCGCGATGATCAGATCGGGTTTGACCACCACCGCCCGCGCGATGGCGACCCGCTGTTTCTCGCCGCCAGACAGGGTGGCCGGCTTGGCGTCCAGACGGTCGCCCAGCCCAACCCAGGTGAGGAGATCCACGACGTCCTTCCGGTAGCTGGCTTCCTTCCGGCCCATGACGCGCAGGGGCAGGGCGACGTTCTCGTAGGCGGAAAGATGGTCGAGCAGGCGGAATTCCTGGAACACCACCCCGATTCGCCCCCTTAGCCCGGCCAGGTCGCGCCGCCGCAGAGTGCTGGTGTCGACCCCGAATACCGACACCCGCCCGGCGGTGGGAAGGAGCGCCAGATAGGCCAGTTTCAGCAGGGTAGACTTGCCCGCCCCCGACGGTCCGGTGAGAAAAGTCATGGAACCGGGGCGTAAAGTCATCGAAACATCGGCAAGCACGTCCAGATCAGGCCCATAAGAGAGCCCGACGCGGTCAAACCTCAAAACCGGTTCATCACTGGGAAATTGCTGTTCTGGCATCATACTCCACAGGCTACCCCTACGGGCTACCCCATTGGGATCCCATCCGTCCCGGCGGATCAGATTCCAGCCCCAATTGGACTATATTAACCGTAAGTGTGATTCCGATAGTGCGATGATCCTGGTCTGCCCCTCATGCGATACGCGGTACTTCGCCGAGGACTCCTCCATCGGTAAGGAGGGGCGGCGCGTGCGTTGCGCCACCTGCGGCCATGCCTGGCATGCAAAACTGCAGGAAGAGGGCGAAACCAGCGTCACGCAAGACGATACAGGCCTGACCCGTGAACAGGTCGAGCGCCTGCGTCAGACCGCCCAGGCCAATTCCAAGGCCCGCGCGGGTCCGCACGCCGAATACCGTGCCCGCGAGCATGCCAAGCGCAAGAAAGCCCAGGGCCGCGCCGTGGGTATCGCGTGGGGTGCGACCGGCTTCCTCTTCCTGTCCCTGGTCGGTGGGGCCGTCCTGTTCCGGAACGAGGTGGCCCAGGCCTTCCCGCGCGCCGCCTCGATCTACAGGCTGGTCGGGCTGGACGTGAATCGATTCGGCCTGACGCTGGAAAACGTGAATGCCAAACGGTCGTTCGA
>CALRWU020000295.1:0-4974 GCA_943371945.1 Azorhizobium sp. AG788 | reverse complement strand
AGGCCCTCCAGGGCCGGCAGCAAAGCCGCGAGACGGCCGCGCGCCTCGTCATTGACCTGGCCAGCCGCCTTGCCCGAAAGCTGGATGGGACGCAGGTCGGTCAGGAAGCGGGCCGCCTCGCCGAACGTCGCCAGATTCGCCGCCCGGGTTTTCAGATGCGGCATCGCGGCGCGAATGCGGTCCAGCACCTCATCTGAGAGACCGCGCGATTCAGGCCGGTTCATCCAGAGGCCGAACAGGCGCTCATCGTCCGCGAGCGCCATGTAGTGCTTGTTGACCGAGTCGAGCTTGGCGAAATCCAGACGGGCTGGCGCCTTGTTCAGACCGTCGAGGTCGAACCAGGCGATGGCTTTCTCGTCCGGGATGATCTCGTCATCGCCATGGCTCCAGCCGAGACGGAGCAGGTAGTTGCGCATGGCTTCCGGGAGGTAGCCGAGCACATCGCGGTATTCGTCCACCGCCGTGGCGCCATGGCGCTTGGAGAGCTTCTTGCCGTCGGGTCCGTGGATCAGGGGGACGTGGCTGTAGTCCGGCGTGCGCCACTCCATGCCGAGGTAGATCGGCAGCTGGCGGAAGGTGTTCAGGAAATGGTCGTCGCCGCGAATGACGTGGGTGACGCCCATGTCGTGATCGTCGACCACGACGGCGAGCATGTAGGTCGGCGTGCCGTCAGAGCGGAGCAGGATCAGGTCATCGATTTCGGTGTAGGCGCGCGAGACCGTGCCCTGGACGTGATCGTGAACTGTGAGCTCGCCGGTGTCCGGCATGCGCAGGCGGATGACGTATGGCGCGTCCGTCCTCGGTGGTGGCGCGCCATCGCGATAGGTTGAACGAAAGCGCTTAGCGCCATCAATCCTTTCATGTAGTGTCTGCTGAAGTAGAAACAGGACCTTAAGCTCGGGCGAGATTCCCGACAGACTCTCAATGGCGGTACGCCGAGCCTTGAGCTCCTTTGGCAGAGCGCGATTTATGTGCAGGCCTCGCTCTGCGTCGGGCTGCTCAGCCATCCGCTCGTATACAGATTTGAGTTCTTCCAAGGCGATGTCCCCATCGGCTCGGGTCGCATTTAACTCCTCGATGGTTTCGTAAGATCTGTAAGCGGCGCCGCGTTTCACCAGCTCGTGCGCGACCTCCGCATGCCGATCAGCGCGCAGGGATTGCAGCAGGGGCGGCTCATCTCCGCCGAGCCCGAGCCAGTTCAGCCCATCGATAATCGCGTCGATCGCTGGCTGGGTGGAGCGCTCCTTGTCGGTGTCCTCGATGCGAAGCAGGAACTTGCCGCCCTTCGCGCGCGCGTATAGCCAAGAAAACAGGGCCGTGCGGGCGCCTCCGATATGGAGGTAGCCGGTGGGGGAGGGGGCGAAGCGGGTGACGACCGTCATCGGGTTCCAGCGCAGTTATGGTCAGGGCGTCCGGCGGGCGGAGCGCGGGCCCTGAAGACCACATCCACTCCTTCGCTGGCAAGCCTCGGCAGGTTTCTGAACGGCGCCATCGCCGACCAGGCCCTGCGCTGGCCGCTCCTGCTGCCGCTGGCGCTGGCGACGGGGGCTGCGGCCTACATGGCGGCCCCTGGCGAGCCCAGCTGGGAGTTGCTGGGGGCTGCCGCCCTGATCCCCAGCCTTGTCTGGGTGCTGATCCGGCGGCGCGGTGGGGGGCTGCTGGCGCTTACCGTCGCCTTCGTGGCCTGCCTCGGCATCGGCGCCATAGCGGGCAAGGTCCGTTCCAACCTGGTTGCCGCACCCATTCTGAAGGAGCAGATCGGCCCTGTGCGCGTCGAGGGCACGATCGTCGAGATCGACGCAAGCGAACGTAGCCGCCGCGTCCGCATTGATGTACGCGCCATCGAGGGCCTGACGCCGGATCAGACACCCAAATATGTCCGTTTCAGCTTCAAGGGGGAGTTGGGCCTGTCGCCTGGCCGGGCAGTCGCGTGTCGCGCAATCCTGTCGCCACCGCCGCGACCTGTGGTGCCGGGGGACTACGAGTTTCATCGCGACGCCTGGTTCCAGCAGCTGGGCGGCGTCGGCTTTGCTGTGGGAACCTGCGAACCGCTGGCCATGCGGCCGCCTGCATCACCGCTGGACGCGGGGTTCGTCTGGCTGGGTGCTGTCCGGCGCGCGCTGGCGGAATTCGTCTACTCTGCGGCGGGGCCCGAAGGCGGCGGCATGTCGGCCGCGATGGTTTCCGGTGACCGGAGCTTCATTACACCAGACGACGCCGAAGCGCTTCGCCTGTCCGGCCTTGCCCACCTGCTGTCGATTTCCGGCGTCCACATGGTGCTGGTCGGGGGCATCATCTTCTTCATCGTCCGGTTCATCTGGCCGCTGATCGAACCGCTCGCGCTGCGCATTCCTGCCGTCCATGCAGCAGCACTTTCCGCGATCATCGCGTGCACGCTCTACTTTGCGATATCGGGAATGGAGGTCGCGACCCAGCGCTCCTACATCATCGCGCTGATCGGCTTCGGCGCGAAGCTGTTCGACAGGCCGGCGGTCTCGCTCCGGTCGCTCGCCATAGCCATGACGCTGGTCGTGCTGCTCCAGCCGGAGTCGGTGATCATGCCGGGCTTCCAGATGTCGTTCGCTGCTTCAGCAGGATTGATTGCGCTCTATGAAATCTGGCCCCGACTTGGTCGCATCGAGCAGCGCGGGGTCTTCATGCGGGCGGGCGGCTGGGTGGTCGGAGCGGCGGCGACATCGCTGATGGCGTCGTTCGCCACCATGCCGTTCGCCCTGCATCACTTCGACCGTGCTGCCCTGTTCAGCGTGATCGCCAATATCGTCTCAACGCCGGTCATCACATTGCTCACGACACCGGCAGCAGCGGCAGCCGCGCTGTTTGCGCCCATTGGGCTCAGCGAGCCCTTCCTATGGCTGATGGGCCTGAGCCTCGATGTCGTGCTGCTGATCGCCCACTATTCGGCGGACTATTCGCCGAACGTCGACCTTCCGCGCCTTGGTGCTGCGGGAATGGGACTCGCAGCCCTCGCCATCGCAATGTTCTGCGTTCTCGACAGACGCGGCCGCATCTTCGCGCTGATCCCCGTCACTGCGGCCATTGTTGTATGGCTCTCTGCGCCGCAAGCAGTCGGCTATATCGCCGACGACGGATCGGTCTTTCTCAAGCGATCGCAAGGCTGGGTCGAGCTAAAGGACTGGCGCGGCAAGAATGGTCTCAACCCGCTGATCATCGGGGATGTGATCGAAAAGTCCCCCTGTTCGGACAAGGGCGCCGCTTGCGCTGTACCATTCGAAGCGGGCAGCGCGGAAATCATCCCGGCGAAGGAAGCGCGCGTCATCCCGGGATGTCCTGTCGACGCTACGTTGAGGCTCGTCGCATCGAACACACATGCATTGTCCGTCAATCCCTGCAACAGCATGGGCAAAGGCGGCGCAGCAATCGAAAGCCTGGGTGGCAAACTGTCATTCGCGCCCGCCGAAAACGCGCGCGACCGGCCGTGGTCGCAACAGCTTTACAAGCCTGTGCCCAAGCCACCAAAGATAGCCAAGCCGCCTAAACCGCCCAAAACGGAAGTCGCGCAGTCTCAGTGATAGCGGCGGACGAGCGCGACTAGCTTGCCCTGGATCTTCACATGATCCGGCCCGAAAATCTGGGTGCCGAATGCCGGGTTCGCCGCTTCCAGAGCGATCGAGCCGCCCTTCTTGCGGAAGCGCTTCAGCGTAGCGGTCTCGTCATTGATAAGCGCCACAACGATGTCGCCGGAAACGGCGCTATCGGTCTTCTTCACGATGACGATATCGCCGTCGAGAATGCCGGCGTTGATCATGCTCTCGCCCTGAACTTCGAGCGCGTAGTGCGTATCCGGATCCAGGCCCTCATCCGGAGCCGCGACGCGGTGCGTCTCGTGTTCGATCGCATCAATCGCCGTACCGGCGGCGATCCGCCCCATGACCGGGATCATAACCCCGCGCGGAGCTGGCATAGCGGCCTTCCGGCCGCCGCCATTGCCCTCAACAACACTGGGACGGAAGGGGGTGCGGCCCATCGGCTGGGGCACGGCACTTTCCGGCAGTTTTAGCACTTCCAGCGCGCGGGCCCGGTGGGCTAGGCGGCGCAGGAAGCCCCGTTCCTCGAGGGCCGTGATCAGGCGGTGGATCCCGGATTTCGACGCAAGATCGAGCGCTTCCTTCATTTCATCGAAGGACGGGGAGACCCCGGTCTCCTTGATCCTGTCATTGATGAACAGGAGAAGTTCGCGCTGTTTCTTCGTAAGCATCGTCGAGACCTACCCGGCTCTGAAGTTTCTGAGTCGCGGATAGTTCTACTATCGTTCACGTTATGGGTCAATTCCGCGGAACACGGTTTCAGCGGGCCTGGACGAGCGATCTCACGGATTCGGCTGGATTTTCCGCACGCATCAGGCTTTCCCCGATGAGGAAACCCCGCGCGCCACAGGTTCTCAAGCGGACGATGTCGCCGACAGTTTTCACGCCGCTCTCCGAGATCAGGATGCGGCCAGCGCCGGCGGGGTCAGGCAACAGGTCGGCCAGTTGCTCGGTGACGGCGAGGTCAGTGGTGAACGTCCTCAGATTGCGGTTGTTCACCCCGATCAACGGCGAAGGCAGGCCGAGCGCGCGAACCAGCTCCGCCTCGTCATGTGCTTCGAGCAGCACCGACATGCCCAGCTCATCCGCCGTCGCATGGAGTTCACGGGCGAGCGTGTCGTCCACAGCCGCCATGATGATGAGGATCGCGTCCGCTCCGGCTGCACGTGCTTCCACGATCTGGATCGGGTCGACCATGAAATCCTTGCGCAGGACAGGGATGGCGATCGCATCGCGCACGCTGATCATGTCGTTGAGTGAGCCGCCAAAGCTGGGCCCATCCGTCAGCACAGAAATGCAGGCCGCGCCGCCGGCCTCGTAGTCGCGTGCGACCGCGACCTGATCGCGTCCGGGAGATATGTCGCCTGCCGATGGGCTGCGCCGTTTCACTTCGCAGATCAGCGCATTG
>CALRWU020000294.1:0-4976 GCA_943371945.1 Azorhizobium sp. AG788 | reverse complement strand
CCGGCAGGTACACATCATCGAGCGAGAAATGCGCGATCCGGGGATGAGCGGCGGCGTAGGCGGCGACGAGCGTGGTCTTGCCTGAGCCCTGCGAGCCCGCAACGCCGACGATGGCGGGGCGACTGCCTGCCCGCTCCCGCGCGATGGCGACGGCCTGGTCGAGAGCGTTGAGGGCGTCGCTGTTCATGGGGCTGCCTGCCTTTGCCGCCGGTGAGCACGGGCTCGCCCTTCGACGGACGCTCCCTTCGGTCGCTGCTCAGGATGAGCCCTCTCCGTGGGCGCGACCGTGAAAAAGCGCTCATCCTGAGGGATCGCAGGCGCGCTGGATGAACCATGGAGGTTTCGCGTGGCGATCGTCTCGAAGGACGAGGGCGTGCTTCCCATTGGCTCTACATCCTGAAAACGCCGAACCCTTGTTCGCGGTCTGCGGCGCGGCCGTGCGGTGCGTTCAGCGAGGCTGAGAGCGCGAGGCCGAGAACGCGGCGCGTGTCAGATGGCGCGATGACGCCGTCATCCCAGAGGCGGGCGGTGGAGAAATAGGGCGAGCCTTCGCGTTCGTAGAGGTCGCGGATGGGTTGCTTGAATTTGGCTTCGGCCTCAGCGGCCCAGGTCTCGCCCTTGGCTTCCATCGCGTCGCGCTTGACGGTGGCGAGGACGCTGGCGGCCTGTTCGCCGCCCATGACGGAGATGCGGGCGTTGGGCCACATGAAAAGGAAACGCGGGGAATAGGCGCGGCCGCACATGCCGTAATTGCCGGCGCCATAGCTGCCGCCGATGACGATGGTGAACTTGGGCACGCGGGCGGTGGCGACGGCGGTGACCATCTTGGCGCCGTCCTTGGCGATGCCGCCGGCTTCGTATTTCGAGCCGACCATGAAGCCGGTGATGTTCTGCAGGAAGACCAGCGGGATGCCACGCTGGTCGCAGAGCTGGATGAAATGGGCGGCCTTCTGGGCGCTCTCCGAGAACAGGATGCCGTTGTTGGCAAGGATGCCGATGGGCATGCCGTGCAGGTGGGCAAAGCCGGTGACCAGTGTTTCGCCGTAGAGCTTCTTGAACTCGTCGAATTCCGAACCATCGACAAGACGCGCGATGACTTCGCGGACGTCGTAGGGTTCGCGGGCGTCGAGCGGGACGACGCCATCGAGTTCGCGCGGATCGAAGTTCGGTTCGCGCGGGGCGATCGTGTCGAGACTGATCCGCTTGGGGCGGTTAAAGTTCTTCACGATGTCGCGGATCATCTGCAGCGCGTGGGCGTCGTTGGCGGCGTAATGGTCGGCAACGCCCGAGCGGCGGGCGTGGACGTCGGCGCCACCGAGGTCTTCAGCGGAGATGATCTCGCCGGTTGCGGCCTTCACCAGAGGCGGGCCGCCGAGAAAGATGGTGCCCTGCTTGCGGACGATGACGGTCTCGTCCGACATGGCAGGAACGTACGCGCCGCCGGCGGTGCACGAGCCCATCACGGCGGCGACCTGCGGGATGCCGCGCGCGCTCATGTTGGCCTGATTGTAGAAGATGCGGCCGAAGTGTTCGCGGTCGGGGAAGACTTCGGACTGGTGCGGGAGGTTCGCGCCGCCGCTATCGACCAGGTAGACGCACGGCAGGCTGTTCTCGATGGCGACTTCCTGCGCGCGGAGGTGTTTCTTCACGGTGATCGGGAAATAGGCCCCGCCCTTCACCGTGGCGTCGTTGCAGACAATGACGCATTCGCGGCCGGCGACGCGGCCGATGCCTGTGATGACGCCAGCGGCAGGGGCTTCGCCGTCATACATGCCGTCCGCAGCCAGCGGGGACAGCTCCAGGAAGGGTGACGCAGGGTCGATGAGTTGCTCGACGCGCTCGCGAGGGAGCAGCTTGCCGCGCGCCGTATGCCGCGTGCGCGAACTTTCCGGGCCGCCGAGGGCCGCTTTCGCCGTCTTGTCACGCAACTCGTCGACAAGACGCTGCATTGCAGCAGCATTGCCTTGAAAGCGCGGGGAGGAAGCACTTACCTGAGAAGATAGTCGCGCCATTATGCCCGCCAGTTGATGCCGATACCCGGCAATACGGCTGCACAGGCGTCCGTGGCAAGACGAAGGCTCGGCAGGGCGGTCGTCATCCTGAGCTTTCTTTCAGTCCCAACGTTTCTTTCAGGGTTAAGCGTTATTGTAAGGGTCAGAGCGGGAAATACGTGCGCGCCGGGTTCATCCCATGGGTTTGACAACGAAGAACAGGGTCAGCGGGGACGCCCCGCCCATCATGCCGGCGCTGGGATCGGTGCCGTTTCTCCGTGATGCGCCGCCGCGCGCGCTGAAAGCCGCCGAGAACGAGACCAAGTATTTCGGCCTTCCAGGCGGCTGGCAGCTGTTTGCGCCGGGTGAACCGTCCGACCAGATCTATTTCGTCCTGTCCGGCTCGCTGGGCGCGTTCCGCGTGAACGCCAATGGCTCGATGGAGCTGCTGGGCCACATCCGGGCCGGTGAGCCGGTTGGCGAGATGTCGATGATCGCGGGCGAGCCGCACGAGCACGCCGTGTACGCGCTGCGCGACACCGAGCTGCTGTCGATGTCGCGGACCGGCTTCATGCAGCTGGTGCGGTCTGATCCGCAGATCCTCGAGCGGCTGACACGCGTGATCATGCTGCGGATGCGGCAGGCGCGGAAGAAGACGGGGCGTTCGGCCGAGCCGCGCGTATTCGGGCTGGTCTCGACCTCGCCGACCATCGACCTGAAGCAGCGCGCGCGTGTTCTCGCCACCGAGTTGCAGGCGATGGGGCTGCGGGTCGCCATCGTCGGCGAGGAAGCCGTCGGGATGCCGGCCGCGTATTTCGACGAACTGGAAACGCGCAACGAGATCGTCTTGTTGTGCGCGACCATGGGCGACACGCCGTGGTTCAAGATGACCCAGCGCCATTCGGATCGCATCTGGCTACTGGCGCGATCCGATGCGCGGCCGTCGATTCCGCTGATGCCGGAAGAAACTTCGCCGGCGCGGCAGTTCCGGCTGGTCGACCTTGTGCTGCTGCACCATGCGACGCCGCACGACACCACGCGCACGCTGGAATGGAAGTACGCCGCAGACGCTGCGCGCGTGCTGCACTGGACCGGCATGGACGATGAGGACTGCCGACGTCTGGCGCGCACGATGTCCGGCAAATCGGTCGGGCTTGTGCTTTCGGGCGGCGGCGCACGCGCCTATGCGCATATCGGCGTTATCCGTGCGCTGCGTGAAGCGAACTGCCCTATCGACTTCATCGGCGGCGCCTCCATGGGCGCCATCGTGGCGGCAGCCTTCGCGTCTGGCTGGGACGATGCAGAGATCGACCGCCGCATCCGCAAGGCGTTCGTCGAGAGCAATCCGTTGTCGGACTATCGCCTGCCCGTCGTGGGACTGGTGAAGGGCCACAAGGTCGATGCACGCCTGAAGGAACATTTCGGCGACGTGCAGATCGAGGACATGCAGACACCGTTCTTTGCCGTTTCGACCAACCTCACGCAGGGCACGTTCCAGGTGCATACCGAGGGCCTGCTGCGCGAAGCCCTGCGCGCATCCATCTCCCTGCCCGGCATCCTGCCGCCCGTGGTGATGCACAAGCAGGTGATGGTGGACGGAGCGGTGCTGAACAACTTCCCAGTCGATGTCATGCGCGAGATGCATCGCGGGCGGATCATCGGCGTTGATGTGGCAGTTGCGCCCGAAGCGCTGTCGGCCGACGATTTCATCAATCCGCCCGGCTTCATCGGCTGGACGATGCGGCACGGCTTCAAGTCTGCGCCGCCGATCGCCAACCTGCTGATGCGCGCGGCGACGGTGAGCATGGACCCCAACAAGCATCGCGGCCTGACCGACATCCTGATTGTGCCGGAGATGAAGGGCGTCGAACTGCGCGACTGGCGCGAGTACGACGACGCCGTGAATGAAGGCTATCGCGACACGAAGAACGCGCTGGCGGAGCTCAAAGGGCCGCTCGCCCAGATCATCCGCGGCAATGTCGCGGCGAGCGCCGATTAGGTCGTCGACTATAGCGGATCCTTGGCCGAGCCGAAGAAGGAGAAGTACTCGGCTTTCCCCGCCTGCGCCGTCTTCAGAAGCGTCATCGCGATGCTTGACTTGCCGCGCGAGTGGATGTCGCCCACCATCGGCTGAAGAATGTAGCCCGCCTCCTCGAAACGATCGTGGATCATCAGCGCCTGCGCCGCAACGAGCGCGATTTCATCGACTTGCGGTGCGCGGTTGTAGGCAGCCACCAGCACGTCCATCAGGTGAGGCGTCACCTCGTTCGCCTCGTTCAGATAGGCCTCGACATAGCGATAAAGCGAGATGGCGCGGGTAGGATCGAGCTTCTGCACCCCAGCGAATGATTTCCGCGCCTTCTTGATGAGGTCGCCGTCATCTGCCGCATAGCCCATGCGCAAGTCGCACAGTCCGCTCAGATGCAGCGTTTCAGCCGACTGCGTATCCGTTACCAGCAGCGCGTCGAGTTGCTTGCGTGCAAGGGCAAGGTCGCCGTACCAGATCTCCGCAAGAGCGGCCGTGCGATTGGCGAAAGCGTCTGCCGGAAACTTCTTCGACTCCTTGCGGATCGCCTCAACTGCAGCCTTGGCCTCGTCGGCAGACGGCAGCGAACGCAGATATGAAGCCGGCATCAGAAGATTGTCATACACATTATCGAGCTTCGTCATTGTGATCGACGCGTCGATATTCTCGGCAGAATCCCTGAGACGCACGATGTTAAGCGCGGTCGCCTTATAGTCGCGCAGCTCCTTGTCGAAGGCTGCGGGGGTGATCCCGAATGCAGGTTCGAACGCTTCGATAGGGTCGCCGTCCGCCTGCAGCGCCGCGCAGTAGCGCGTGAACCCTTTCGCTCTTTCCGGTTTGAAGAACAGATAGTGCGCCGCGAGCCAGGCTTGCGCATAGAACTGCGCGTTCTCCTCGCCGGTCATCTCCCACGTATTCTTGCTGAGAAACGTGTCGATGGGCATCCAGTCGCCGTAGGC
>CALRWU020000293.1:0-4977 GCA_943371945.1 Azorhizobium sp. AG788 | reverse complement strand
GAACCGGCCCCCGACATGCGGCGCCCCGGATTGCGAGGTGCAACAACAGGTATTCAACGACGCGGACTGGGAACTCCGTCGCGGCTAATGCGAGTTTTTGCGATGGGGAGTGAGAGTCGGCGGGCAGCCAGGTTGCGGAGGGCCCAAAGTGATATGAATTGGTCGAAAAACCCATGGCAGGCTTGTTTTACTGCGTTTATAGTGCGTTCATGAAGCCGTCGCAGATGCCATTCCGCAGCGGAAAAGGACCGACACCGCCGCAGCTTGTCCGCGGCGGTGCGTCGCACCTGCCTGCAGCGACTGCTACAAAGACGATCGAGCGAACCGCCCCGGCCGACCAGCCGGTCGAGGACGAGTTGGGCCACTGGCGCAATCGCTGGCATGTTCCCGAGAAGCATTCGCAGCTGGCCCGGCGGCAGGGGGCCCTGCCCCTTGGCGATGGCACCTGGCTTGGCTATCGCCGGTTTCCGACCAGCAACGCGGCCGAGCAGGAAGCCCTGCGTGTCGCCGAATACAATTTTCTGATGTTCGGTATCAGCTATATCGGGCCGGAATTCTTCCCCGAGTACTGAACTGGCGCGACCCACCGCTGAACGTCCGCTTCCCGTGAGTCTGTCCCAAAACAAAAGGCCCCGCCAGTTTCCTGACGGGGCCCTTTGATTTCAGCTCTCAGCCGCTCAGTGGCTGCCGGCGTCCGGCTTCTGCATCATGGCGTCAGCAGCCGCGTCGGTCTTCGGAGCCGCAGCGCCACGCATTTTCTGCATCATCTGCATGGCGGTCGCCATTTCGGTCTTGCTCAGCGTGCCGTTCTTGTCGGCGTCGACCATGGGCAGGTACTGCACGACCGACTTGAAGCGCGGATCGTTGCGGAACTCCGCTGCCGTCAGCTGGCCATCGATATTGTCGTCGAGCGCGCCGAACAGGATGTTACCCTGCAGCTGCTGGAACCACTCGTCGTGGCGATCCTTGGTCGTCTCCCCTTTGAAGCGGAAGCGGGCGAAGGTGAACAGCATCTCTTCCGAGGTCTGCTCGCCAAACGTCACGTTTTTCTTCGGATCCGGGTTCGACTTGTTCGCGTCCGAGTTGTCGTAAACGTAGTCCGCGATCAGCAGCGAGCCCTTCGGAACCTCGAGCAGGTCCTTGAAGTGGTATTCGCGCTGCCAGGCGAAGTCATAACGCGGCTGGTTCAGCAGCATCTTCTCCGAGCCATCCGGATATCGGATGCGCAGCTTGGTCGAATAGCAACGCGAATGGCAGTGCGGCTGGACGCCGAAGATCTGCGCATCGTGCGGGAATTCGAGATAGGCCGTCTCCGGATGGCGTTCAGCGCCCGCCGGGATTTCCAGCGAGAAGTCAGTGATGCTGGCCTGGCGCAGGATGAATTCCGGTTCGCTCTTGTAGAAGTAATACCCGACTTCCGTCTTGTCGGTGACCGGCTTGCCCACCGGCGTGTAGTGCATCTGGTAGGCGAACGAGCCGCCCGGCGGCAGGTAGATGCCGGTGCTGTCTGGCGTCAGGTTCGGCGCGCCGCCGGGGCCGTAGCCGCCGAGCGCCACGTTCCACGAGAAGCCGCGGCCGTTCGGATCTACCTTGGGAATCCAGCCCGCGAGCGCGTGGTGCACGGTCGGCGTGGCGTTGGCCCAGGCAGTGGCCTTCAGCCATTTGCCTTCGGTGAGACCGGTCGGGACCGACACGTCCTGATAATCGACAATGCCGCTGGCCGGTACGTTGAAGGCCGGAACCTGCAGAACCATGTCCGGCTGGCCCAGCGGCCACTTCGGCGCAGGCTTGGCCGCATCGGGGAGCGGGTCAGCGCCCGTGCCGCGCGGTGCGCCGGCTTCGATCCAGTTGATGATGGTTTTGACCTGCTCGTTGGTCGGACGCATGTCATCCGTCCAGGTCGAGCCGTGGTCGTCCGAGTGGAAGGGAGGCATGCGTTTGGTGCGCAGCGACTCCCGGATCATCGGCGCCATCGCTTTCACGACTTCATACTTGTTCATGGAGAACGGGCCCATGCCGCCCTCGGTGTGGCAGACCACGCACTTGTCAGCGAGAACCGGCGCGACCTCGGTTGAGTAGGAGATGTTCTTGAAGCCGGCGGCCTTGGCGCGATCCGGGAAGGCGATCTTGGTGCCTTTGACGGAGGCTTCGGAGACCACAGGTGACTTGCCGGCGATCATGGCATTCAGCGCCGTCGTCAGGTCGGCATTGGCGACCTTCTTGTCGGCGAAAGAAGCGTCGATCGGGCCGTGATAGGCCACGGTCCAGGTCTTGGGATTGATGACGAAGGCTTCGCCGGTCTGCGTCACGCCCAGCGAGCGCCCGACCAGCTGCAGCTCGTCGGCGAGGATCGGCAGGTCGGCCGAGCCGGGGACGCCTTCGAAATTGCCGTGCCTGGAGGTGAGCCCGGAGTCGAGCATCGCGAAGTGGACGTTCTTGTCCTTGAAGCTCTCCTTGATCTTCAGCAGCGACGCCTTGGCGCGCTCAGACACCGCATCGCCCTGGGCGAAGGTGACGATGACGACGGCCGCCCTGTCCTTGAAGTAGTAAAGCTCGTCGCCCATGCCGGTCTGGTCGGCGAGCATGAAGTTGTCGACGCGCGTGCCGGTCAACTTGATGGTTTCAGGGGCGGCGGTTGCGCTCAAGGCGATGGCGGACACGGCTCCAAGGAGCCCAAGACCAAGCAGGCCGAGCTTGTAAGATCGATTCATGGCTATCTCCCCGATGCGCGTATGTGTGGGTCACGCGACTAACGCCGGGGGATAGTGCAGTGGGTTGCCCTTTGCGGCAACTGGGGCGCCCCTACGGCGCCTGCGGCGTTACTCAGAAAAATTCTTCACTTTGCGGGGAGGTACGTCCGCGTTTCCTGTCCCTACTTCAATCCAAACCCTGCGTCCTGAAAGGTCTTTCGCGCAGCGTCGCTTGCAAGGAATTCGAGGAAAGCCTTGCCCGGACCTGCTGCCTTTCCCGCCAGCATCGCCGCCGGATAGGTGATGGGCGTGTGGGAGTCTTCGGGAAACGTCCCGACAATCAAGACGCTCGGCCCGGCAGCCTTCGCATCGGTCGCATAGACGATGCCCGCCGCCGCATCGCCCGTTTCGACGAACCTCAGCGCGGCGCGGACGTTTTCCGCCCGCGCAACGCTCGTCGCGACGCCCGCCCAGGCTCCAGAGTGTTCCAGCGCCTCTTTTGCGTATTTCCCGGCCGGCACGGAATCCGGATCGGCCAGAGCAAGCTTTCCACCCTTCAACGCTCCCGCCAGATCCATCCCCGGTGCGATCGTCATCGACATGGGATTGGCGGCCGGCGCGACCAGCACCAGCGTGTTGGTCAAAAGCGTTCGGCGGCTGGCTATGTCGATCAGCTGCTTGTCCGCGACATAGTCCATCCACGCTTCATCAGCTGACAGGAACACATCGGCTTCGCCCCCCTGCTCGATCTGGCGCGCCAGCGCCGAGCTGGCCGCGAAATTGAGCTTGGGAGCGGGATGTCCGGCCGCCTCATAGAGGTCGCCAACAATGTGCATGACATCTGTCAGGCTGGACGCGGCAAAGACTGTGACCGCCTGTTCGGCTGCCGGCGCATCGCGCCTGGTCTCCCCGCACGCGGTCAGCACCATGGCGACGGCAAGCATCGCCAGTGAGCGCAACGCAGATTTCATCGACAATCCTCTAGAGGGCGTGGGCCTTCACAACCGCCCATGCCGTCGCGCCTTCCTCCAGACGGAGGTCGGCGAGCGCTTCGGGCGTTATACGTGACAGAATATAACCCGCATCCGTCTCGAGGGAAACCAGAACATCGGCCGCCGCCTCACGCACAACGGACGCCACCCGTCCGCGCCAGACATGTCGCGCGGAAATCCCGCGCGGCTCCTCCGACGCCAGCAGCACGCTATCCGCCCGCACCCACACGCCCTCGGCATTGCGCCCCGCCAGCGCCGACGCCGGCAGCCGCACGCCGATATCCCGCGGATCGAGCAGCCCGAGGAAATCTGGCCGCGCCATCACGTCCCCCGCCGCCCCATGCGCGATCACACGACCGTCCTGCATGGTGATGACCTGCGCCGCCAGTTCGGCTGCGTCATCGATCTGGTGGGTCACCACCATCATCGGCACGCCCTGCTCGCGCGACAGCTCACGCAGCAGCACCAGATAGTCTCGCCGACGCTTGCCATCGAGCGCCGCGAACGGCTCGTCGAGCAGCAACAGCTCCGGCGCAGACACGACCGCGCGCGCCAGTGCAACGCGGCCCTTCTCGCCGCCGGACAGGTTGCGCACCGGCCGATCCAGCAAAGGCTCAAACTCCAGCCTGCGCGCGATCTCGTCCGTCAGCGGCGCGTTGCGTGCGGCCGGCCTGCGTCCCTCGGCATAGGCGATGTTGCCGCGCACGGTCAGATGCGGAAACAGCCGCGCATCCTGAAACACCAGCCCGATGCCGCGCGCATGCGTCGGCACGCGAGTCTTCCGGAAGGCATCCTCGAGCACGCGTCCGTTGAAGGTGACGCTTCCCGTCTCCAGCCGGTTCAGGCCTGCGATCGTCGCAAGCAGCGTCGACTTGCCTGAGCCCGACGAACCGAACACGACAGTCACGCCTTCCGACGCGATCTCGAAATCCGCCGCCAGACGGAAGCCGCCCCGGCGCACAACAGATTCGCGCAAGACCAGCGTCACGCGTCGAGCCTCCGCCGCGCCCAACGCTGCAGCATCTCCGCGAGCACCAGCCCCGTGATCGCCGCGACCAGCGAGATCATCGCCAGCCGGAACGCCAGATCATCGCGCCCCGGCGTGTTGAGCGCAGCATTGATGGCGAGCGGCAGCGTCTGCGTCTCGCCCTCGACGTTGGAAGCGAAGGTGATCACCGCGCCGAACTCGCCCAGCCCGGCTGCAAACGCCGTCACCGCCCCCGCCAGCACCCCCGGCCACGCCAGCGGCAGCGTCATCGACCAGAAGCGATCCCACGGTCCAGCCCGCAACACGG
>CALRWU020000292.1:0-4978 GCA_943371945.1 Azorhizobium sp. AG788 | reverse complement strand
ACCACGAGGGCGTGCTCATTGACGCCTACCTCAGCAGATCAATCGCCGCTGCTGTCATCGCCTTGACGCCGGCTGCAAGCGTCGGGTCCGGATCGGGCGCGAACTCTGAGGAGTGGAGTGCGGGGAGGCCTTTTGCGCCAGGCTTTTGCGCTGCGTCGTAAGTGTCGCGTTTCACGGCGCCGAGCCAGAGAAGCATCACGGGGATCTTGTCGGCGGTGCGGCCAAAGCGGGAGAAGTCCTCGCCGCCCATGCTGGGCGTCGCGGGATGCAGCGACGGCGCAGGGAAGATTTTCTGGAGCACCCCAGAGAGGCGCGTCACCAGGGCGGGGTCATTGTAGAGCGACGGCGTGAAATCGTCTTTCACGCGCAGCGAGATGCCGGCTTGCGGATCGAGGCCTGCGGCCTGCGCTTCAGCGCGGGCGATGCGCTCGATGCCTTTCAGCAGCTTGTCGCGCGTCGCGTCCGCAAAGGAGCGGACCGTGAGTTGCATCTCGACATCGTCGGGGATGATGTTGTGCTTGAAGCCGCCATTGAAGGCGCCGACCGTGACGACGGCGGGCTCGCCTGACGGGATTTCGCGCGAGACCAGCGTCTGCAGTGTACTGACGATGCGGGCGCCGATGACGATCGGGTCTTTCGTATCCTGCGGATAGGCGCCGTGGCCGCCGACGCCGTTGATCTTGAGATCGACACTATCGACGTTGGCCATCACATAACCTGAGCCGATGCCGAGTTCGCCGGCGGGCAGGGCGGCGTGATCGTGCAGGGCGATGACCTTGTCTGGTTTGGGGAAGCGCGTGAACAGTCCGTCTTCCAGCATGGCGAGCGCGCCGAGGCCGATCTCTTCGGCGGGCTGGGCGATCATTACCAGCGTGCCTTTCCAGTCGGCCTTGCGCGCGACCAGTTCGCGGGCCGTGCCGATCCAGGTCGTCATGTGGATGTCGTGGCCGCAGGCGTGCATCACGCCGGTGGTCTCGCCGCTCCAGGAGGTGTCGCGCAGTTTCGAGGCGTAGGGCAGGCCGGTCTTCTCGGTGAGCGGCAGCGCATCCATGTCGGCGCGGATCATGATGGTAGGTCCGTCGCCATTCTTCAGCACGGCGACGACGCCATAGCCGCCGACGCCGTCCTGGATCTTGCCGTACTCCTTCTGGGCGCGCGCCTTCGTCCAGGCGTCGCCGACCCCGGTGGTGACGGTGAAGCCGAGGCGCTTCATCTCGGCGGCGAGGATGGCGGAGGAGTTCTTCTCCTGGAAGGACAGTTCCGGATTGGCGTGGAGGTATTCGTAGACCTGACGGAGCGTCTTGCCTTCGGCTTTGAACGCGGGCCCCTTCGGATCAGACTGGGCGGAGGCTTCGAGCGGCAGGGTGGAGCACGCGGCCATGAGGGCGGCGCCAAGGGCGAGGACGAGGTGCTTCATGGTAAGGCTCCGGTGTTTGGTGCTGGTGTAGCGGGTTGAGACGGAGGCGTCACCCTGTGCGCGGGCATGGTGGTGCGATCTCGCAGGTGGGGCCTGCGAGGTGAGTGGTTTGCGATTTTGATTGAGTGGCGGTCCGCGACAGCTGAGGCTGCCCCCTCCGACGCGCGCAAGCGCGCGCCACCTCCCCCGCCTCACGGCGAGGGAGGCAAGAGAGCGGTGCACTTTGCCTCCACCGGCGAAGCCGGGGGAGGTGGCGCGCTGCGAAGCAGCGTGACGGAGGGGGCCAGCGCCAGCGTTCATTCGCTCGCGCTGGCTGATGCCGAAACGTTCGCGGATGTGGTCGACATACGAGTCGACGATCTGGTTCATGTTGCGGAAGGCGTGCCCGAAGTCGCGCAGGCGTTTCTGCGTGTAGGACCAGTCTGTCGAGGGCGGGAAGACTTCGAGCGCAACGCCGCGCGGATGCCAGCCGATGCGGCGATAGGCTTGTCGCCAGAGGGCGTAGTCGAGGCGAGCTTCTGCGAGCGCGAGCAGGAGCGCGAAGCGGTCGCGGATGCTTCGACTGGCCTGGGATGCGGTCGCAGCCTTCCGCGCGCTGGTCATCGCGAAGATGATCAGCGTCCAGAAGCTGAGCATGACTCCCATCAGGGCGGGGACGTCTCGCAGCAGCCAGAGAGGGAAGCTCCGACGTTTCATGGGCGCCATTGTAAGTGCGCTGCGAGGTCGGCCGATTTGCGTCGCGGTTTCCCGCATGTTTTTTCGGGCAAGTGGTTGAGAGTGTTGCGGAAGATTTTTTCGTATCCGCCGAATCTGCACACCGGCTTTCCAACAAAAAGGGGGGGGGGACTTGTGAGCGTGGAGAAGCACCCCCACCTGACCGCCCCCTTTCAGGGGGCGGGACCCTGTTGGGCGAATTGGACAATGATTGAGGGCCGGTGGTCCTGCCTGGTTCCTCCACCTGAAAGGGGGAGGTTAGGTGGGGGTGTGGTTGGGCGCGGGGGCTCGGCGGTCCGGACAGAGGGCACAGTCGTGCGGGGGGAGGGGTTTGAGCGCGGCAGGCGAGCAAGAGTTGACCGGAGGGGGGACTTTGCGTAGAAACTGCGCCCCATGAACCGTTCGTTTTTCAAGCGCTACTGGAAAACCATTACCCCCGCGGGGCTGATGGCGCGCTTGGCTTTTACGAACTAGCCAAAAGCCCGCCGACCAGCCCCGCCGGAAACCGGATGGGGCAGAGATCGCCCCGTCTCCCGGCTCAAGAGGAGACTATCCCGTGACGCAGACATCCCAGACCGCAGAGCTCGGCTCCCGCGCGGATGCTGGTACGAAGACCGTCGCCGTGGTGGGCGCGACCGGCGCCGTGGGCGCCGAGATGCTGCGCTGCCTGGAGGAGTCCAGCTATCCGACCGGCGCCCTGAAGGCGTTTGCATCCGAGCGCTCGGCCGGCAAGCGGTTCAAGTTCCGTGGGCGCGACGTCGAGATGCAGGTGCTGACGGAGGATGCGTTCGCCGGCTGCGATGTTGTGCTGTTCGCGTCTGAGACCGACATCTCGAAACAGTATGTGCCGATCGCCGTGAAGGCGGGCGCCTATGCCATCGACAACTCGTCGGCGTTCCGGATGGATGCGTCGGTGCCGCTGGTGGTGCCGGAGGTGAATGGCGACCTGATCACGCCGACGCAGAAGATCTATGCCAATCCGAACTGCGTGGCGGCGATCATGGTGATGGCGCTATGGCCGCTGCACCAGGCAGGCAAGCTGAAGCGCGTGATTGCGGCGACGTATCAGTCGGCGTCTGGCGCTGGCCGGCCGGCGATGGACGAGCTGGAGGAATCCACGCGCGCCTATCTCAAGGGCGAGACCTATGCGCCGAAGGTTCTGCCGCATCCGTATGCGTTCAACCTGTTCAGCCACAACACGACGATCGGCGCCGATGGTTATAATGGCGAAGAGCAGAAGGTCGTCGCCGAGCTGCGCAAGATCATGGGTCTGCCGGAGCTGCGCGTGGGCGTGACGTGCGTGCGGGTGCCGGTGCTGCGGGCCCACTCGATGGCGATCACGGCGGAGTTTGCGGACAAGGTGTCGGTGGATGCGGCGCGGGCGGTGCTGGCCAAGGCGCCGGGCGTGAAGGTGGTGGATGATCGCGAGAAGAACCACTTCCCGATGCCGATCGAGAGCGGCGGCCAGAACGACGTGCTGGTGGGGCGTATCCGCGAGGATATCTCGGACCCGACGGGGCATTCGCTGGCGCTGTTTATCTCCGGCGACCAGCTGCTGAAGGGCGCTGCCCTGAATGCGGTGCAGATTGCGGAACGTCTTGCTTAGGCTTGTAGTGTAGAGCGTGTGTTATGAACGACCGGATTGATGCGGGCTTCGGCGATGTACTGGAAAAGCCGGGGACGATTGGAGCAGGCGGCATGAGCCCTTCGGATGGATCGACTGCGGCGGGCGGCTGGAGCCCGGACTCGTGGCGGAAGAAGCCGGCGCTGCACATCCCGGCGGATTATCCGGACATGGGCAAGCTGGCGGCTGTCGAGAAGCAGCTGTCGAGCTATCCGCCGCTCGTGTTCGCGGGCGAGGCGCGCACGCTGACGCATCGGCTGGGTGAAGTGGCGGAAGGCAAGGCTTTCCTGCTGCAGGGTGGAGACTGCGCGGAGAGCTTCAAGGAGTTCCACCCGAACAATATCCGCGACACGTTCCGTCTGATCCTGCAGATGGCGGTGGTGCTGACATTCGCTGGCAAGAAGTCCGTCGTGAAGGTCGGGCGGATTGCGGGGCAGTTCGCCAAGCCGCGCTCGGCGCCGACCGAGACGATTGATGGCGTGACGCTGCCGTCCTATCGCGGCGACAACATCAACGGCATGGAATTCACGCCGGACGCGCGCACGCCGGATCCGCAGCGTCTCCTGCAGGCGTATCTGCAATCGGCGGCGACGCTGAACCTGCTGCGCGCGTTTGCGCAGGGCGGCTATGCCAGCCTCGACAACATCCATCGCTGGATGCTGGGGTTTGTGGAGCGCTCCCCCACGGCAGACCGCTACAAGGCAATGGCGGCGCGAATTACGGATGCGATGGAATTCATGGAGTCGTGCGGGATCACGCCGGAGACGACGCCGGCGCTGTCGCAGACGGACTTCTACACCAGCCATGAAGCGCTGCTGCTCGGCTATGAGCAGGCGATGACGCGCGAGGACTCGACGCGTCCGGGCGAGTTCTACGACACGTCTGCACACATGATCTGGATCGGCGACCGTACGCGGCAGCCGGATGGCGCGCATGTGGAGTTCTGCCGTGGCGTGAAAAATCCCATTGGCATGAAGTGCGGGCCGAGCCTGGCGCCGGACGACATGCTGCGCCTGATCGACATTCTGAACCCGGATAACATTCCGGGCCGCCTGACGCTGATCGCGCGTTTCGGGTCGGACAAGGTGGCGGACGGCCTGCCGAAGCTGGTGCGGGCGGTGCAGAAGAGCGGCGCGAAAGTCGTGTGGTCGTCGGATCCGATGCATGGCAACATCGAGAAGACCGATGGCGGCTACAAGACGCGTCCGTTCAAGCGCATCCTC
>CALRWU020000291.1:0-4987 GCA_943371945.1 Azorhizobium sp. AG788 | reverse complement strand
CCATGAAGATGGTGATGGCGACCATGTATTTTGGTCCCTGGCGTTCATGAAACGCGTCGAGGTCGATGACCCCTTCGTCAGGGATCGGCGGGGTCGCTAAGCCGCACGCGAGATATCCTACGATCGCCAGCAACAAGGGCGGACCGGCGTGAGCCAGGCGCAGCTCGAACGTATCATGATAACTCCAGGATTTTATCCAGAACGTGATCATCAGATTGAAGATCGCGATCGTCCAGAGTGCGTACGACCAGGACAACTTTACCCGGCCTGCCTCCTGAACAAGGCGGGCAATTGCGCTCAGCAAGCTTGCCACACCCAAAGAAACAACGAACGACAGGAGAACAGTATAAAACTCGAAGACTGACATTATCGACTTCCAATTCGGCTCAGTTGGCCAGCTCGCTCATGGATTGGTGGGTCGTTTTCGAGCGACTGCAAGCTCCCGTTTGCCTCCTTACTCGCGGCGGCCAGTTCCTAGGTCACCTACAGCGGCGGTCGAACGAGAAGGCTGATCCGGCTGAGTACATCCAGATCCGCCGGTCATCCTTCACTGACGGACCCGGCGGGTCATCGCCCAAAAGGCGTCAGTCGATGCTGTCGGCAGGCGATGCTGGCCTGCTCGGTGATACCGCCGCCCGTTTGCTTGGCCGCGAGCGGCGCCTAGGTCTGGTGTCAGCTCCATGGCGAACATCCAACCAGGATTCAAACAGGGCTCCTTTCCGGCGACAGGGCGAGCGCTGGCATATCTTCGCGACATGTATGACAGAGGACGGCCCCTAGCTTTCCTGGCGCTAGGGCGGGCCGTACCCGTGCGGGCGGGGCGGGGAGCTCGGGTCATGAATGATGGAGGCAGATCTCATGGCTAGGTGGCGCAGCTACACACCAAGTATATCGTCAGGGGCAATGTGCGGGCTCGTTCTCATACTTGCGTCAGCGGCCTGCACATCGCCGCCATCTTCTGTCGCACCCACTGCACCTTCAGTCGGTATGCCAGGTACACAGGATGTCGCCAGGCATGATGCGCTCATCAGCTTCACCGCCCGTGATGGCCGCGTCATACCGGCGGCTGTCTCGACACCTGTCGGCAAGGGTCCCTTCCCGGTGGTGGTGACGATTCATGGGGGCAGCGGTGACCGGACAGCAGATGTCCTGGAAGGTCTGGCCTCGCCAGGGTCCGATAGTCCGGTGGTTCGCATGCTGAACGAGCAGCCCTGGATCATCGTGGCGCCGGACTATCGCAATGACTGGCTCGGGGCTGAGCGGTTGGATGTCGTTGATGCGATTGAAGGGGCGCGAACCTTGCCCGGTGCTGATAGGGATCGCGTCGCCATCGTCGGCGGCAGCAACGGCGGACGCCTGGCCCTGATGGCGTCCATCCTTTCGCCACGCTCGTCTCAGTGCGTCATTGCTGGCTCGCCTTTCATGACGGATCCTCTCATCTTTATGAACGGCGAAGCAGGACTTGCGCCGTTCTCCCAGGCGACACCTGCATCCCTGTCCTGGATGATGCAGACGCGAGCGCGGATGGATCGGCCGGTTGAGCGGAGTGCGCGACGCCAGGGTCTCACGCGCGATGAACTGCTCAGAGAGAACGTCATCCGGGATCATGCGGGGAAGATAGAGGCGCGTGTCCTGCTCCTGACGAGCCGCGCCGATGAGCAAGTCCCTCACATCATGCTGGAGGGACTGATCAGCGCGCTCCAGCAAGATGAGCGCAAAGGTCATCAGATCCTGACCGTGGAGGATAGCCTGCACGGGTTCTACTGGGGGCGGGAGGGAGAGTTTGGCGCACGCGCAGGTCGCGGACCGAGGACGCCTCGGCAACAGGCTGAGGAAGACACCGTCCGCGAAGCTATGAAGCAGTTTCTGACGGGCTGCCTGGCAGACCCATAAGGGCCCCGTGTTGATCGTACCCGGGAATACCGCGATCCGGCAGAGTCGATCCATATAAGTCATTCAGGGCGCGTGCGGCGCTGCGGCGGGTCATCGCCACCATTCGCGCGCTCTACGCAGCGACGGAGCCCGGCGCGTGAACGGAGCGCGATAGTTCGGGCCGGCTGAATGGCCGTTGTGGGCCCCACACCAGCCGATCGTAATGTCTGGTCCGACTGTCTGGAGACAGGGGGTACTCCGGTCATTCACCGGAGCCGCCCAACACAGTAATCGCGCAGTGTGTGAAGAGGCGCCGATCAACAGTCGGTCCCGTCCCCCTAACGCTCGGGATTGATGCGAAGGGCGCCCCGATCACTCGGGGCGCCTTTCGAAATTCTGGCTCAGGCCGCGCGACCTTTTGCGGAGATCGCCTCTATCTCGCGGATCAACACTGAGGGAAGTACGGGTTTGTGCAGCGTACGCACCGCGCCCAGGAAGCTAGCCGCCCTGAGGCTGGGCTCGGTCAGTTGCTCGCTTCGACCAAACGTGTCGCCAATGCCGCCCGTCATCATGATCACCGGAGTCGAAAGCCCAGCTCTCTGGAGACCCATCAACAGCTCAAGGCCGTCGGTGCCAGGCATGTAGAGGTCCGAGACGACGACGTCGGTGTCGCCGCCCTCAATGATGGCGAGGGCCGTCGCGCCGTTATCGGCCTCCGAGACTGAAAAGCCGGCGAGGGTCAACGCGTCCGCAAACGTCTCGCGCAGCGCAGCATCGTCATCGACCAACAAGACCCGGACCACGCGCATCACCTCCGGCAGCCACTGAAATGTGCCATTGGCACGCAGCTAGGGCGAACACTTTGCGCCGCATCAAATCAGGCAGCGGCGGCCAGCGCCCGTGGGAGCGCAGATTGCCGCAGCAGCCGGCAGCGTTTAGCGCGCGGCATTATCTCAGACGAGGCACCCTACGCGCGCTTGGCTGCGTTGGGAATCCCGCGCTCTCCTCTTTGGCAGCGCGTTGGGCTCATCCCTTGCACTCTCATGGCCTTGAAGCATGGTGCGCGCGGAGGGCGGCTAACTGATGTGCAACCACTATCGGCAGGCAATCCTGAAGGGCGAGACCATAGCCGGCTGGTCGATCGATCAGTTCTCGGAGATCAAGGTCCCGATACGCTTTCACAACATGGCGCCGGACGTGTTCCCCGACCGCGACGGGCTGGTTATCCGGCTCGAGAATGGCGCTCCGGTCGTGGAGGCGATGCGCTGGGGCTTCCCGCCGCCACCCGCCGCGAAAGCGGTCTACGTAACCAACGTGCGCAACACGGCGTCAGGGTTCTGGAAGCCATGGCTGAAGGAAGAGCATCGCTGCCTGGTGCCCGCCACCAGCTTTGCCGAGCCTGACCCGGAGAAGCCGAAGCCGCGCGCCGAACGCTGGTTCGCGCGCGCCGACGGCGAGCCCATGTTCCTCGCCGGCATCTGGCGCGAGTGGGACGGCGATCGTGGGCCAAAGTCCAAGCCGGCCCGCGGCCCTCACCTGCTGTTCTCGTTTCTCACCACCGAGCCCAACGCTGTCGTCGAGCCGATCCATCCCAAGGCGATGCCGGTGGTCCTTTCACCTAAGGATGCGCACGCGTGGCTGACAGCGCCCCCGGCTGAGGCGCTGAAGTTGCAGCGGCCGGCGCCGGACGATGCGCTGCGGCTCTTGCCCCGGGATGTGGCCTAGCAAAGCAGGGCCCTCAATGCCCCTGCACGGCTATTGTTACCAAGGATTGGGTCGCTCAATAGCCGACGCTCGCCCGTGCCGAGGCAACTAACGGATCTTTCCGACCCGAGATTCTTCCACTTACCGCGCCCCCCATCTCCAGAAGGAGGCATCTGCGCTGCGCCGTGCCGCGCGCGCTTTCACGCCGACAAGCCGTTGGCGACGCGACAACGATCCTGTCGAAATGATTGCGCGTTTGCGCCGCGCGCCATGCGATCTCCAGAGCGCACGCCGTAAGGGGGTGCACAGCGCTCGCGAATCAGTGAATCTATAAATCTTCCTCGCTCCATGCCGAGCGCGGCCGGTCTTTGTGAACGTCGACCATCCCAGACGCTTCCGAGATCCAGCTCAAACAACTCGGCTCATAAGAAGTGAGGCTTCATTGTCATATCCATCGTTTGATGTTCCCGCAGCGCCGCGTGCTGCGTCGGATAGCGTCCCCTGCCCTCGCGATGCCAATTGGCATCGCCCTCAGTTGCGTTTCGCACTTGGTCCGCACATGAGCGCTCAATCAGTCTGCGCTCTCGGAGTTCTGTCGCCTGTCTCCATCCAAGCACGCTGATGGAGATGGTCATGTCACACCCCAACATCCGCATGCACGACCTCAAGGTTGAGGAGATTCTCGTCGCCTCCTTGCAGCGCGCCCCTCGTAACGCACGGCTTCATTCCAAAGCTCAGGTGAAACAGCTCGTTGCCTCCTTCAAGGAGTTTGGGGTCGTCACCCCGATAGTCGTCGACGAGGCCAACATCATCCTGGCAGGCCACGGGCGTCTGGAAGCGGCGAATGCAGCTGGCGTCACAACACTACCTGTCGTCCGTGTTACCGGTTTGAGCGAAGGCCAAAAGCGCGCCTACCGCATTGCGGACAATCGCATTGCCGAACAGGCAGAATGGGATTTTGCCATTCTGGCCGAGGAGTTGAAAACGCTCAGCAGCGCAGAGTTCAAGATCGACGTGACAGTCACCGGATTCGAGACCGGAGCGATCGATGTGATGATCGCCAAGCAGAAGCCGGCGCAAGTGACGGACGAAGCCGATCAACAACCCACTTTCGACCCCGCCCGCCCGATCGTCTCCAAGCTCGGCGATCTATGGCAACTCGGGGATCACCGCGTGCTCTGCGGCGATGTTCGTCAGATCAAGCATCTTGAGCGTCTGCTGGAGGCCAAGCCAGCCGACATGGTTTTCACAGATCCGCCCTATAACGTCTCGATAGATCGCTTTGTCTGCGGCTTGGGATCCGTCTCCCATGATGAGTTCGCCATGGCTTCCGGCGAGATGTCACAAAAGCAGTTCCGCAGCTTCCTCTTCAAGACGACGACCAACCTGGTAGAAGCAACTCGCGACGGCT
>CALRWU020000290.1:0-4991 GCA_943371945.1 Azorhizobium sp. AG788 | reverse complement strand
GACGACCAGCGTGCCGTCGTCGCGTTTGACGACCGAGGCGTTCTCGAAGCGAACCGTCGAGTCGAAGGCGGCTTCGAGCGAGCTTTCCGTCGTAACCTGGGCGGCGCCGCCGATGTGGAACGTACGCATCGTGAGCTGCGTGCCCGGTTCGCCGATCGACTGCGCGGCGATGACGCCGACAGCTTCACCGACGTTGACGCGCGTGCCGCGCGCCAGGTCACGACCGTAGCAGGAAGCGCAGGTGCCATTGCGGCATTCGCAGGTCAGCACCGAGCGAACCAGGATGCGGTCGACGCCGGCCTTGTCGATCAGGCCCGCGACTTCTTCGTCCAGGTAGGTGTTGGCCGGAGCGATGATCTGCCCGGTCTGCGGATGCTTGATGTCTTCTGCAGTCGTACGGCCGAGCGTGCGTTCGGCGAGCGAGACGATGACGTCTGCGCCTTCCATGACCGCAGCGAGCGTGATGCCCTTGTCGGTGCCGCAATCTTCTTCCGTGATGATGCAGTCCTGCGCCACGTCGACGAGACGACGCGTGAGGTAGCCCGAGTTGGCGGTCTTGAGCGCCGTGTCGGCGAGGCCCTTACGTGCGCCGTGCGTTGAGTTGAAGTACTCGAGAACGGTGAGGCCTTCCTTGAAGTTCGACACGATCGGCGTCTCGATGATCTCACCCGACGGCTTGGCCATGAGGCCGCGCATGCCGGCGAGCTGTTTCATCTGGTTCTTCGAACCCCGGGCGCCGGAGTGCGCCATCATGAACACCGAGTTGATTTCGCCCGAACCGGTCGCGCCGGCGGCATCCATCATGGCGTCGGCCACCTTGTCCGTACATGCGGACCAGGCGTCGACCACCTTGTTGAACTTCTCGCCACGCGTGATGAGACCGTCAGCGTACTGACGCTCGTACTCGTTCACCAGCTTGCGGGTGTCAGCGACCAGTTTGTCCTTCGACTTCGGAATGACCATGTCATCCTTGCCGAACGAGATGCCGGCGCGCGCAGCTTCCTTGAAGCCCAGCGCCATCATCCGGTCGCAGAAGATGACCGTCGCCTTCTGACCGCAGTTCCGGTAGACGATGTCGATCAGCTTGCCGACTGACTTCTTGGTCATCAGCTCGTTCGCGACGGTCGGGTCCATCCCGTGTTCGCGCGGCAGGCAGTCTGCGATCATCATGCGGCCCGGCGTGGTGTTGAACACCTTCGCCACGTCCTTGCCGTTCTCATCCTTGGTGATGAAGCGGGCTTTGACGCGCGCGTGCAGCGACACTTTTCCGGCCGACAGCGCGTGCTCGATCTCGGCGAGATCGGAGAACAGCATGCCCTCGCCCACTTCCTTGTCGCGTTCGATCGACAGGTAGTAGAGGCCGAGCACGATATCCTGCGACGGCACGATGATCGGGCGGCCGTTGGCGGGCGACAGGATGTTGTTGGTCGACATCATCAGGACGCGTGCTTCAAGCTGAGCTTCCATGCTCAGCGGAACGTGCACGGCCATCTGGTCGCCGTCGAAGTCAGCGTTGAACGCGGCGCAGACCAGCGGGTGAAGCTGGATCGCCTTGCCTTCGATGAGCTTCGGTTCGAACGCCTGAATGCCGAGGCGGTGGAGCGTCGGCGCGCGGTTCAGCAGCACGGGATGCTCGCGGATAACCTCTTCGAGGATATCCCAAACTTCCGGCTTCTCTTTCTCGACCAGCTTCTTGGCGGCCTTCACCGTGCCAGCGAGACCCTTGGCGTCGAGACGCGCATAGATGAATGGCTTGAACAGTTCGAGCGCCATCTTCTTCGGCAGGCCGCACTGGTGCAGCTTGAGCTCCGGACCGACGACAATGACCGAACGGCCCGAATAGTCGACCCGCTTGCCGAGCAAGTTCTGGCGGAAGCGGCCCTGCTTACCTTTCAGCATGTCGGAGAGCGACTTCAGCGGGCGCTTGTTGGTGCCCGTGATGACGCGGCCACGGCGGCCGTTGTCGAACAGCGCGTCCACCGACTCCTGCAGCATCCGCTTTTCGTTGCGGATGATGATGTCCGGCGCGCGAAGTTCCATCAGGCGCTTCAGGCGGTTGTTGCGGTTGATGACGCGGCGATAGAGATCGTTGAGGTCCGACGTCGCGAAGCGACCGCCATCCAGCGGCACCAGCGGGCGCAGGTCGGGCGGGATGACCGGCACGATCGTCAGCACCATCCACTCCGGGCGGCAGCCCGACGCGATGAAGCTCTCGACCAGCTTGAGGCGCTTGGCGATCTTCTTCGGTTTCAGTTCGCCCGTGGCTTCGGCCAGGTCAGCGCGCAGTTTCTCGGCTTCAGCTTCGAGGTCGTAAGCTTTGAGCAGTTCGCGAACCGCCTCGGCGCCGATGTGCGCCGTGAAGCTGTCTTCGCCGAGTTCTTCCTGCTTCGCGAGATACTCTTCCTCGGTGAGGAGTTGTTTCTCTTTCAGCGGGGTGATGCCCGGCTCGGTGACGATGTAGCTTTCGAAGTAGAGCACGCGCTCCACGTCCTTCAGCGCCATGTCGAGCATCAGCGAGATACGCGAGGGCAGCGACTTGAGGAACCAGATGTGGGCGACGGGCGCCGCGAGTTCGATGTGGCCCATGCGCTCGCGCCGGACGCGGGCGAGCGTCACTTCAACGCCGCACTTCTCGCAGGTCACACCGCGATACTTGATGCGCTTGTACTTGCCGCAAAGGCACTCGTAATCCTTGATCGGCCCGAAGATGCGCGCGCAGAACAGGCCGTCACGTTCCGGCTTGAACGTGCGGTAGTTGATCGTCTCTGGCTTCTTGATCTCGCCCGAAGACCATTTGCGGATCTCTTCGGGGCTCGCGATCGCGATGCGGATGGCCTCAAACGTCGGAACCGGCGTGTTGGGGTTGAACAGGTTGGTAATTTCCTGGCTCATCCTGACTAGTCTCCCTCTTGGGGTGACCGTGGAGCCCTCGGGCCCCACGGATATTCGTTGCGATAGGCGGTCGACGAACTCGGATTACAAGCCGCCTTCCTCCTCGGCAGCTTCAGGCTCGGCTTCAAGCAGCTCGACGTTGAGACCCAGCGAACGCATCTCCTTGACGAGAACGTTGAAGGACTCCGGGATGCCAGCTTCGAAGTTGTCGTCGCCGCGAACGATCGCCTCGTAGACCTTGGCGCGGCCTGCGGTGTCGTCCGACTTGACGGTTAGCATCTCCTGCAGCGTGTAGGCGGCGCCGTACGCTTCGAGCGCCCACACCTCCATCTCGCCGAAACGCTGTCCGCCGAACTGCGCCTTGCCGCCCAGCGGCTGCTGGGTGACGAGCGAGTACGGACCGGTCGAGCGGGCGTGGATCTTCTCGTCCACCAGGTGGTGGAGCTTGAGGAGATACTTGTAGCCCACCGTGACCTTGCGGGTGAAACGCTCGCCCGTGCGGCCGTCGTGCAGGTAAACCTGGCCCGACGTGTCGAGACCGGCTTTCTTCAGCATCGCGGCGATGTCGTCTTCGTCGGCGCCGTCGAACACAGGCGTCGCGATTGGAACGCCCTTGGTCAGGTTGGAGGCAAGCTCTTCGAGCTCGTCCATCGACTTCGGCAGCTCTTCGTCTTCGCCATAAGCGTCGCGGAGAGCTTTCTGCAGCGGCTTGCCGTCATGGGTATGACGGTACTCTTTCAGGGCCGCGTCGATCATCTTGCCGATACCGGCGCAGGCCCAGCCGAGGTGCGTTTCGAGGATCTGACCGACGTTCATGCGCGAAGGCACGCCCAGCGGGTTCAGAACGATGTCGAGCGGCGTGCCGTCTGCGAGATACGGCATGTCTTCGAGCGGGTTGATCTTGGAGATCACGCCCTTGTTGCCGTGACGGCCGGCCATCTTGTCGCCCGGCTGAAGCTTGCGCTTCACGGCCACGAAGACCTTCACGACCTTCATGACGCCCGGGGGCAGATCGTCGCCGCGCTGCACCTTCTCGATCTTGTCCGCGATGCGGGCTTCGATGAGGTTGTTGGAGTCCTCGTACGAGCCCTTGAGCGCCTTGAGCTGCGCATCGACGGCATCATCGTCCACGCCGATCTTCCAGAGATCAGCCGGTGCGTGTTCAGCGAGGAATTCCTCGGTGATGTCGGTTTTCTTGCCGCCGCGTGCGACAGCTTTCTGGCCGATCAGGAGCGCGCGAAGACGCGACAGCGCGTCCCGCTCGATGATCGCCATCTCATCTTCCTTGTCGGTCATGAGCTGGTCGATCTGTTCGCGCTCGATCTGCATGGCGCGCTGGTCTTTTTCCACGCCGTGACGGTTGAACACGCGGACTTCGACCACCGTGCCGGTCGCGCCCGGAGGCATGCGCAGCGAGGTGTCGCGGACGTCCGAGGCCTTCTCACCAAAGATGGCGCGGAGCAGTTTTTCTTCCGGCGTCATGGGCGACTCGCCCTTCGGCGTGACCTTGCCGACCAGGATGTCCCCAGCCTGCACTTCGGCGCCGACGGCCACGATGCCCGCTTCGTCGAGGTTGCGCAGGGCTTCCTCGCCGACGTTCGGGATGTCGCGCGTGATCTCTTCCGGCCCGAGTTTCGTGTCGCGGGCGGCGATCTCGAATTCCTCGATGTGGATCGAGGTGAAGACGTCGTCGCGCACAATGCGCTCCGAGATCAGGATCGAGTCTTCGAAGTTGTAGCCATTCCACGGCATGAACGCGACGAGCACGTTGCGGCCGAGCGCCAGTTCGCCGAGATCGGTCGAGGGACCGTCGGCGATGATGTCGCCCGTCGTCACCTTGTCGCCGACCTTCACGATCGGGCGCTGGTTGATACAGGTGTTCTGGTTCGAGCGCTGATACTTCGCCAGACGATAGATATCGACGCCCGACTTCGACGATTCGAGACCCTCGGTAGCGCGCACGACGATACGGGTCGCGTCGACCTGTTCGACGATGCCGCCGCGACGCGCCGAGACGGCCGCACGGCTGTCACGCGCGACGATCGCTTCCATGCCGGTGCCCACAAGCGGGGCGTCGGTCTGGATCAGCGGCACGGCCT
>CALRWU020000289.1:0-4994 GCA_943371945.1 Azorhizobium sp. AG788 | reverse complement strand
ACGCCGCCGGAAGACGAGGGTGGGGCGGAGCAGATCTTGTAGTCGCGGAAGGGACCGCAGATCGCCGGCTTCTGCAGCACGCGGTAGGCGGCAAGATCCTTGAGCGAGAGGTCGCCCTGGATGTCGCCGGCGTGGACAGCGTTGACGATGTTCTCCGCGATGGCGCCGGAGTAGAAAGCGGCAGGTCCATCTTTCGCGACGGCGCGCAGTGTGGCGGCGAATTCCGGATTGGTGCGACGGTCGCCGACGGCGAGCGCCTTGCCGTTCGGGAAGAAGTAGGCGGCGGTCGCCGGGTTCTTGCCGAGCGGACCGGACTGGAAGCGTGCGCTCAGCGAGTTCGCGAGACGGGGGGAGACGATGAAGCCTTCGTCGGCGAGCTTGATCGCCGCATCAAAGTCGGCGCCCCAGGGCAGCTTGCCGAATTTCTCGTGAGCCGCCTTGTAGAGCGCGACTGCACCCGGCGTGCCGACCGATTTGCCGGACAGGATCGCTTCGACGAAGCCGAGGTTCTTGCCGTTGACAGTGAAGTAGTCGGCGGTTGCCGTCATGGGCGCCGTCTCGCGGCCATCGAAGACGGTGGTGGTGTTGGACTTGCGGTCATAGACCACCATGTAGCCGCCGCCGCCGAGGCCGGAGCTTTGCGGCTCGACAAGGCCAAGCACGGCATGGGCGGCGATGGCGGCGTCAACCGCGCTGCCGCCTGCATTCATCGCGGCGATGGCGGCGTCGACGGCGCGCTTGTCAGCGGCGGTCGCCATGGCATGCCCTGACAGGCGCCATTCAACTGAAGGTTTTGCAGCCGGAGGGCTGGTGCAGGCATAGGTGAGGCCGATCGTGGCCAGGGTTGCAAAGCCGGCAAGCAGGGTCTTGCGCATGCAGATGGCGCTCCATATTGCGCTGAGCGCGTTCGCTCGTCATAGAGCCCCATATAGTGTTGGATGGCGACGGCAACTCATCCCTCTCTTAAGCCTTGCAAAATGACGGATCCTGCTGGATGAGCGCGCGGCCCGGCCCCCTGAATTTGATCACCGACGTCGGCGGCCTCATGGTCGGTTCGGCAGACGATGCCCGCATCGCCACGGGCGTTACGGTGATCCGGCCAACCCAGAGGGCTGTCGCGGCCGTGGTTGTTGCGGGCGGGGGCCCCGGAACACGCGAAACCGACGCGTTGGCTGCAGATACGCTGGTGGATGCCATCGACGCCATCGTGCTGTCCGGAGGGTCGGTCTATGGCCTTGCCGCAGCGGACGGCGTGGCGGCTTTGCTTGGGGCACAGGGCGAGGGATTTGCGCTGATCCCGAACCCTTCCGTGCCGGTCTCTCCCATCGTGCCCGCTGCCATCCTCTATGATCTGGCGAATGGCGGCGACAAGGCCTGGGGCGAGACGCCTCCCTATCGCGCGCTGGGCATGGCGGCGTTGAAGGAGGCGAACCGAAGCTTTGAACTGGGCCGCGTTGGCGCTGGCTTTGGCGCGCGCGCCGGGGGCGAGCCGGGCGGACTTGGATCGGCCAGCATCGTGACCCATGATGGCGTTTCGGTGGGCGCGATCGCTGCCGTCAACTCGCACGGGTCGGTCATGATGCCCGGAACAAACGCGTTCTGGGCTTGGCCGTTCGAGCAGGATGGCGAGTTCGGCGGTATGCGTCCGCCTGCAGACTACACGCTCGACCTCGATGATTGGGGCGGCGCCAAGAGCAATCCCGGAATGTGGAATGCTGCGCCAGCGTCCGGCGGTCGAACGAATACAACGATCTGCTGTGTTGCCACCAACGTCACCCTGACCCCGCCAGAGGCGCAGCGTGTCGCCAAGATGGCGATGGCGGGTCTCGGCAGGGCCGTGCGGCCGGCCTTTGCCCCGTTCGATGGCGACGTGGTGTTCTGCCTGTCGACCGGACAGGTCGAGCGCACCGAACTGCGGCCGTTCGTGATCGCCCGGATTGGCGAGCTGGCGGCCGGGTGTCTGGCGCGCGCGATCGCGCGGGGTGTGTACGCCGCGCGGGTCTAGAGCGCGATCAGCTCCACTGGAAACATCGACATCGGAGCCGGCGCTCCAGATCCTTTGTTGAGAGTCGGATTCACGCCTTCCGTGGAACGCCGAGGGCGATTCCACCTCGGCGATCCGGCTCTAGGCTGCGGCGCGCTTGCTGTCCGGGGCTGCCGGGTCGTTCGCGGTCTGCTGCTCAGGCTGCGGCACGGATTCCGCGGTTGCGACAGGGAAGGTCAGTCTGAAGGTCGCGCCGGGGGCGTCCGTATGCACGAACTCCGCCGTGCCAGCGTGCGCGCTCATGATCCGGCGGACGATTGACAGGCCGAGGCCCGCGCCCTTGTCATCGCCAAACTTGCCACGCGAGTGACGGCTGAAGATCTTCTCGCCCGCCCCCTCCGGGATGCCAGGGCCTTCGTCCGCAACCGAGATCGAGGGCGGGCTGTGCGCGACATGGACGGTGACCGACTTGCCGCGCGGCGTGTATTTCAGCGCGTTCTCGATCAGGTTCTTCAGCGCGTGGCTGATCGCATCGGCATCGCCGCGAACTGTCGCGCCGACATTGTTGTCCTCATAGCCGAGATCCACGCCCGCGCGGATCGCGAGCGGTGTCATGTTGGAGACGACATCGCGGGCAAGGTCAGCCAGATTGGCGCGCGCGTCGGACGGCAGCACCAGCCGTTCCGCGTTGGCGGACGCCAGAAGTTGGCTCGAGAGGCGGATGAGGCCGTCGACTTCTTCGACCATGCTGTCCTTGTCGACATTCTCTCCGTCGAGTTCGAGGCGCGCCTTCACGATCGCGAGTGGCGTGCGGAGCGCGTGGGCGGCGTCCTGCAGGAACTGCTTTTCTGCTTCGATCGAGGCACGGAGCTTTTCCAGCGCGATATTGAGCGCCTTGACGAGTTCAGCGACTTCCTGCGGCGCTCCCTTGGGGTCGAGCGGGCGAATGTCTTCCATCGTCTGCACGCGCTTGGCCTGGTCGGCGAGAGATTGAAGCGGCAGCAGGGTGCGCCGAATGGTGGCGGACACGAAGAAGGTAATCAGGAAGGCGAAAGGCACCAGCGGCAGAACGATGTGCATCAGCGCTTCGCCCATGGCGAGGCCGAAGAGCAGGCCGCCTGGATCAGAGTTCGCCACTGCTATGATGTGGCGCGTGACGCCATCCTTCACGAATGTCTTGCCGGCCTGCCATCCGCCCTTGTGGGTGGGAGCGTCCCATTCAGCCGGAGGAAGACCGGGGGGGAAGTCCGCGCGGTCGACATGGCCGCTGACCGATGAGCCGATCAACTCGCCGCTGCCATCGAGGACGTACCACTCATAGGCGTCCGGAAAACGCGTGAAGAGGTCGTGGTGCGTGTCGATCGCCTGCAGCAACTCTTTGCCGTCGGCATCGAACGGCATGTCGCGCGAAACATCGCTGGCAAGACCGAACACCGTGCGCTGCTGCAGTTCCGGAATGTCATAGCCATAGTGAACCGTGACTGATCCCGTCACGAGCACCGCCATCAGGAGCGATATCCCGATGATGCGCGACCTGAGGCGCTGGGACAGCGACCATCCGGCTGGCTGGGTTTTGGTGGCCGTTTCACGCATTGTCTGAAACCACGAGGACGTAGCCCACACCGCGCACGGTGCGCACTTCGACGCCCGCGTCGGCGGCTGTCAGGAACGTGCGCAGACGGTAGATGCTGGCCTCAAGCGCATTCGGTGTGACTTCGGCGGTCGACTCGTACACTGAATCTTCCAGATGGGTTCGCGTGCAGACCTTGCCCGGTCGCCGCATCAAGGCGACGAGAAGCTGGCTTTCACGGCGGGGCAGCGGCGTGTTGTAGCCCTCGGCCGTCACAAGGCCGGACTTCTGATCGAAGGCCAGACGTCCCACACGGATTGCCTCGACATTGAGCCGATCCGGGCGACGCAGGATGGCTCGGCAACGCGAGATCATCTCGCTCAGCTCGAACGGCTTTACCAGATAGTCATCGGCGCCGTCGTCGAGCCCTGCAATGCGATCGTTGAGTCCGCCGCGCGCGGTCAGCACGATTACGGGTGTATGGATGCGAGCGGCCCGTATCCGGCGCAGGAAGTCGAGGCCATCGCCGTCGGGCAGGCTGAGGTCCAGCAGGATCAAATCGTAAGGCGATGTCGCCAGCATCGCGTCGGCTTCCTCAATGGTAGGCGCGAGATCGCTCACGTACTGCGCGCGCCGCATCGCTTCACGAATTGCCGCGCCGAGTTTCGGCGTGTCTTCGACTATCAGCACTTTCACCGGTCAGTCTCGCTTCGTCAGCTTGGCGTAAGTTTAGCGCCCAAGTTCTTACAGGTCACCCGCAATGACACAGGCACGGCGAGGCAGGTGCGAGGCTTGTGCCGCAACGTGGTGCATCCCGGACGGGCGGGTACTTCATTCGCCCGGAGACTACCTCATAGGGATTAACTCCGCATCCACGGTGGGGATTTGATTTGGTCCAGATGTTGGCTCCGGCCGGGCAGGGGGGCCCTGATCGATAAGGATATTTCAGCCTGATTGGTTGAGGCGCTTGCAGCCTCTCGGGATACTTTGTCGAGCCGTCAGATTCTCATCAGATACTGATGGTTCGTTGGCTAACTGCGGGTTGGGCTGCCGGCATCGCTACAACGGCCACAGTCGAACCTACTTTCCGTGACAAGCGGGTGACCAACCTTCTGTCACGAAAGCGGCGCTGACCGGGTCTCCCCACCAGATCCAGTCAGCGCCGCATCGCTTTCCGGCTGACGCCGCGCGATCTGTGGAGGTGCCGCCGCGCCTCCCAAGCTGCGCCCGCTGGCAGGATCGGCGGCGACAGTCCGTTCATCGATAAGCGCGAAGAATTCCGCGGGCGGCATGGACCTGGCGATACCTGCCAAGCGCAGGATCGCGATTGTGGGCGACGAGCGATGCTTATGCCGCGAGACCCGAGGTCGTGGGGCGAGTGCGCGGCGGGATTGCAGAGGATGCTGCGTCACTGCACACGCCGCCTTGTGCGAGCTCCTG
>CALRWU020000288.1:0-5001 GCA_943371945.1 Azorhizobium sp. AG788 | reverse complement strand
AGACAAGCCTTCGTAGGTCATCTACGCTACCTCTTGTTCGAGAGATCGCCGGCTTCGTAGGTCTTGAAATCGACCAGCGTGCCAAGCATCTGCAGATAGGCGATCAACGCATCGAGCTCGGTGGGATCGCCGTCCTCGCCGTCGAAGTTGCGGACGGGGACAGTACCTTCCCTGCCCGCGATCGCGTCGTAGGACTTGCGCAAGCCTTCGACGTCGTTGTCGCCGCCCGCCTGCGCCAATGCGTTATCAAGCGCCGCGCCGATCATCGGCGTCGTGTAAGGCACGCCCTCGAATTTCAGCGTCCGCATCTGGTCCTGAATGGTCGAAAGATCCAACGGCCTCCCCGCGAGAAACGCGTAGGGAGGCATGATCGACTCCGGCACGAGTGCGCGCGGATTGATCAAGTGGTCCCTGTGCCAGTCGTCAGAGTACTTTCCACCGACGCGGGCGAGATCCGGTCCCGTGCGCTTTGACCCCCACTGGAAGGGATGGTCGTACATGCTCTCGGCCGCGAGCGAGTAATGGCCGTAGCGTTCAACCTCATCGCGGAGCGGGCGGATCATCTGCGAATGGCAGACGTTACACCCTTCGCGCATATAGATGTTCTGACCCGCGAGTTCGAGCGGCGTGTAAGGCCGCATCCCCTCGACCTTCTCGATCGTGTTCTTGAGATAGAACAGCGGCACGATCTCGATCAGGCCGCCGATGGCCACCACCACCAGGATACCCAGCAGCAGTATGAACGTGTGTTTTTCGAATAGCTTGTGCTTGTTGAACAGCTTGCTCTGGCGCGTCGCCATGCGTGCCTCCTATTCGGCAGGTTGAATGGCGGGCGTGGCGCGCGACTTCCGCCGCTCGTCAGCGGGAACGTCGCCGCGCGCCGTACGCACGAGGTTGTAGACCATGATCAGCGCACCGGTGAGATAGAGCCCACCGCCGAGAGCGCGGATGATGTACGAGATGTGCTTGGCGCTGACGGTTTCGATGAAGGAGTATTCAAGGAAGCCGAACTGGTTGTAGGCGCGCCACATCAGGCCTTCCATGATTCCGGACACCCACATGGAGGTGATGTAGAGAACGATGCCGATGGTCGCGATCCAGAAGTGCCATTCGACCAGCGCGTTGGAGTAGAGGCGATCGCGCTTCCAGACCCATTGCGTCATGCAGTAGAGGGCGCCGAAGGTGACGAAGCCCACCCAGCCAAGCGCGCCGGAATGCACATGCCCGATGCCCCAGTCGGTATAATGCGAGAGAGCGTTCACCTCACGCACAGACATGACCGGACCTTCGAAGGTCGCCATGCCGTAGAACGCTACCGACACAACAAGCATGCGGACAACGGGATCCGTGCGCAGCTTGTCCCAGGCGCCGGATAGCGTCATCAGGCCGTTGATCATGCCGCCCCAGCTGGGCATCCACAGCATGATCGAGAACGTCATGCCGAGCGTCTGCGCCCACTGCGGCAGCGCTGTGTAGTGCAGGTGGTGAGGTCCCGCCCAGATATAGATGAAGATCAGCGACCAGAAGTGGACGATCGACAGGCGGTAGGACCACACCGGTCGATCGATGCGCTTCGGAATGAAGTAGTACATGATCGCAAGGAAGCCGGCGGTCAGGAAAAAGCCGACAGCGTTGTGGCCGTACCACCACTGGATCAGCGCACTTTGCACACCGCTGAAAACTGAAACCGATCGCGATCCAGCGAGGCTGATCGGGATGGACAGGTTGTTGACGAGATGCAGCAGCGCGATCGTGACGATGAAGGCGAGGTAGAACCAGTTCGCGACGTAGATGTGCGGCTCTCTACGGCGGAGAACGGTGGCGACAAAAACGGCGAGGTAGGTAACCCAGACGATGGTGAGCCAGATGTCGGCATACCATTCCGGTTCGGCGTATTCCTTCGACTGGGTGACGCCCATCAGATAGCCGGTGCCGGCGACCACAATGAACAGGTTGTAGCCCCAGAACACAAACCACGGCCACATGCCACCAGCGAGGCGCGTGCGGCAGGTACGCTGCACGACATAGAACGATGTCGCGATGAGCGCGTTGCCGCCGAAGGCGAAGATCACGGCGGACGTGTGCAGCGGACGCAGGCGGCCGAAATTCGTCCAGCCGAGTTCGGGGAAGTAGAAGAGATTCGGAAAGGTCAGCTGCAGCGCGATGATCAGGCCAACCAGGAATCCAGCGATACCCCAGAACATCGTCGCGGCGATGCCCGCCTTTACAATTCCGTCTTCGTAGAAGGTCTTGTCGAAACGCGGCTGACGCTCCGAGAGTTCATGCCAGCCAAGCAGAGCTGCGAGTCCGATCGCAGAAGCAATCACGAATATGAAGGCGTGCGCACGAAACGCGGGATCCACTGCATTTGCTGCTCCACTGAAAGATAGGATCAGCACGATCAGCATCATGAGGCCGACACCAAGTGTGCTGATGTCGACCCGCTCGCGGGAAAATGCGGCCGCCATGAACTGCCCTCTCATGCGGTGCGCTCTCCCCTATGGAGGCGCAGCGAGCGGGCTTTGACACGACGGCAACTCGCGCCGCTTGATCCATCGCAAAGCGGCAAAGACGTTGAAGCCTACACAGCATGCACGGTCGCTCCGTCCCCAATCCGCCGCGACCGCAAGGTGGAGACGCTCGTGAAGCAATTGGCCGTATTCCTGTCCGGCGTAGCGACCACGGTCACGGGCGTCTTCATTCGTTCCTGCGAGAGTGGAATGGAGATGGATCTCGCCAGCGCATGGTGTGGCAAAGCGCCGCCCGGGGCAGGGCTGTTTGACACCCACGTCCACTGCGCGGGTTGCGTGATCGCCATCGCAGGGTTGGTTGTGATGGGACTCGCGATCGCCAGCCTGCTCATCACGCGCCGTGTCAGGAACGCTGGCGCGATGGTGCGTCAATGAGCGAGCTCACCTATCGCGCTCGCAGCCGGGAAGACGTGTGGGATTACCTGCCCGAGTTCGCGTCTGAACAGCTTCCGCGATACACGAGCTACCCGCCAGCCAACCGTTTCTCGGCCGACGTCGATGGCGCCTCCGCCAGCGCCGCGCGCGCTCGCCTGCCCGTCGGCGCCGCCATTTCGCTCTACCTTCACATTCCCTTCTGCCAGAAGCTCTGCTGGTATTGCGGGTGCCACACCTCGGTGCCGACTGTCGCTGACCCAATCGATACGTATATCGAGGCGCTCAAGGCAGAAATCGCCCTCGTCGCTTCTGATTTGCCTTCCGGCGCCCGTGTCACCCGAATACATTTTGGCGGCGGGTCACCGGATATCCTGACGCCGCAACAGGTGGATCAGCTGTTCGCCGCGATTCGCGCGCATTTCGACCTCTCGCCCCTCGCCGACATCGCCGTCGAGCTTGACCCGCGCGGGATTTCACCGGGGCTGATCCAGGCGTTCGCAAGCGCCGGGCTCACCCGCGCGAGCCTCGGCGTCCAGGTCTTGAATGCCGATGTCCAGAAGCGTATCAACCGTATCCAGCCAAAGTCGGTTATCGAAAACGCGATCCGTATGCTGCGGCAAGCTGGCGTCGAAAGCATCAACATCGACATGATGTATGGCCTGCCAGGCCAGACCCTCGCGGACGTCGTCGAGACCGCGCTTTTCGCCTCCACACAGGACGCCGACCGGATCGCTGTCTTCGGCTATGCGCACGTGCCGTGGATGAAGAAGTATCAAAAGGCGTTCAACATTGAGGATCTTCCCACAGGGGAAGCACGCTTCCGCCAGGCTGAAGTAGCTGCACGCACGCTGACGTCCGCAGGCTATGTCGCGGTCGGCTTCGACCACTTCGCGGCTCCAGGCGACTCGCTCTCGACCGCCGAGCGCAACGGCCAGCTTCATCGCAACTTCCAAGGTTACACCGACGACGATTGCGACGCCTTGATCGGTCTCGGCGCCTCGGCGATCTCGTCGCTGCCTGAGCTTTTCTACCAGAACACACCCGACACCGCGGCCTATCGCTCAAGCCTTGGAGCAGGACGGTCGCCAGTTGTCCGCGGACTGAAACCGACGCGGGAAGACATCTCGATCGCTCAGCTTATCGAACGGGTGCTGTGCGATTTCGAAGTCAAACTCGACGCGACCATGAAAGACGCCGTCTATCCGAAACTGGCGCCCCTGATCCAGGCGGGCCTCGTCGGTCTCCACGGCAATACGCTCACCGTGTCGGCCCGCGGCAGGCCGTACTCCCGCAACGTGGCGGCCTGTTTCGACCCCAGCTTTTCACCTAAGCCGGGCACGCACAGTCTCGCGATCTGAGCCGGTGCCGGCTCGGCGCAGGCCTGCGACAAATGCGCTGAAAACCGCTCCAGAATAGCTGAATTGCCGCTTCACTGGCCCATTGTCACGCTTTGTCACAAAGCCAGACACACTTCGGCAAACCGCTGCAGGGTTGGACGGTCACGGTTCTCGCATTGGAACCGGACAAGGACCATCTCAATGTGCATCGCTGGCGGCCGTATCGACTCACTCACGCAGGCTTCTTTCGGCAGGGTCGAAGACGTGAGACCTGGACAGGTCAAGCAGATCCGAGCCCACGAGCATGTCTTTTACGAAGGCGATGAGCGCTCCAGCCTCTATGTCGTCGAGAGCGGATGGGTGAAGCTCTATCGCACGCTGATCGACGGCCAGCGCCAGGTCGTGGGCTTTGCGAATGCGGGCTCGATCCTCGGGCTCGAAAGCGATGATACCTACGCCAATGGTTGCGAGACCATCACATCCGTCACGCTGCGTACCATTCCGGGCAGGTCGCTGAAGGACATCTGCCAGCGCGATCCGTTGCTTGCCGAACAACTGCTTCGCCAGGTGGGACGTCAGCTTGGCGCCGCACAGGCCCAGCTTGCAGCTGTCGGCGCCCAGTCTGCAGAACAGAAGCTGGCGAGCTTCCTGCTCTCTGTGGCCGATCTTTGCGACGCAACGCATGGAGGCGAGTTCGATCTCCCCATGCGTCGCGGCGACATGGCGGAGTTTCTCGGCCTCAGGCTCGAGACCGTCTC
>CALRWU020000287.1:0-5007 GCA_943371945.1 Azorhizobium sp. AG788 | reverse complement strand
AACGTCGCGCCGGGGTGCAGTTTCGACAGGTCGCGCGCCAGCAGCAGGCCAATCTTGTCGGCGAAGATTTCCTCGCCCTTGTCATCCACGACGCCGCAGCGGTCGCCATCGCCATCGAAGCCGACGCATAGGTCCGCTCCATGCTCCTTCACAGCCTGGCCCATGGATACCAGCATTTCGTGGTCCTCAGGGTTCGGATTGTACTTCGGGAAATTGTAATCGAGGTTGGTATCCATCTCGATCACTTCGGCGCCCATGGCGCGCAGCGCTTCGGGTGCAAAGGCGCCTGCCGCGCCATTCCCGCAGGCGCAGACGACCTTCAGCTTGCGCGTCAGCTTCGTGTCTTTCGACACTGCCTCGATATAGCGTTCGCGCATCCCCTCGACACGCACCAGCCGGCCGCCCGGCTGCGGGTTGAACTTGCCGCCGAGCACGATCTCCTTGAGCCGGCCCATTTCCTCCGGTCCGAAGGTCAGCGGCTTGTTCGCGCCCATCTTCACGCCGGTCCAGCCGTTCTCGTTGTGGCTGGCGGTCACCATCGCGACGCACGGAATGTCGAGGGCGAACTGGGCGTAGTAGGCGATCGGCGACAGGGCGAGACCGATATCATGCACCTCGAAGCCGGCTTCAAGCAGGCCTAGCGTCAGCGCCTGTTTGATCGAGAGCGAGTAGGACCGGTAATCATGACCCGTGACGATGCGCGGGGCCACGCCCATTTCGCGGATCAAGGTTCCCAACCCGAGGCCCAACGCCTGGACCCCAAGGAAATTCAGCTCTGGCGCCTTGGGATATTGTGGCCCGCCAAACCACCAGCGCGCGTCGTACTCACGGAAACCCGTCGCTTTAACCAGCGGCGTTGTCTCGAATTCGTACGTGTTGGCGGCCAGGTCGGTGCGGGGCGTTTTCATGGTGTATCCCGAATGAGCAGATGTTCGTGTCAGAGGCGTGCCGCCATGGTTGGCGGCTGCAGAGCATCAAAGGCGGCGCCAACGTAAAGTAATTCTTTCATTAGGCGAGGCCAGTGCGGCCAACTTGCCTGCGCAAGTGTCAGCCCTCGACTTGTGGCCAATGCAGGCAGAGGGTGATCAGGTCTGGCGATATGGGCGGGTCGCAGGGCAGCGTGGGGTAACACTGGACGGGGGCGAATTCCGGCGGTCGGGTTACAACCCCGCATACGCTCCGGGTCGTTTGGCAAGAAAGTGATCGGCAATATTCAGGCGTTGAGGGCGCTCGCCGCCCTCGCGGTCGTCTGGCACCATCTGCAGACCCAGATGAGCCTTTATCTGGGCATGCCTCATCTGGGTTATGTCGGACGGGCAGGGGTAGACGTCTTCTTCGTCATCTCCGGCTTCATAATGTTCCACACAACCCGGGACGGCGAACGCACGACAGCCGAATTCTGGGCTGACCGCGTCACGCGCATCGTGCCGGCCTACTGGCTACTCACATTGCTGGCCGCGGGTCTGTTCTGGCTCGGCCTCAATCCAGGCGACGTGAAAGGTCTAAGCGCAACCGACGTCGCCGAAGACATGCTGTTCCTGCCGCACTTCCGCGCCGACGGCGACGCCTACCCTGTGCTTGATGTCGGCTGGACGCTCAATTTCGAGATGTTCTTCTACGCGCTGTTCGGGTTGAGCTTCTTCCTGAAATCTCAGGTGAAGTCTCTTGCCGTTCTGACTGGCGTATTCCTGCTCGGCGCAGGTCTCGTGCATCTCAACGCACCCCTTCCCAACACGATCAAGGCATGGCTCCAGCCGATCACGCTGGAGTTTGCGGCAGGAGGCGCACTCGCATTGCTGTATCTGCGCATGCTCACGCTTTCGCGCAAAGCCAACCTGTGGGGCGGAACGGGCGCGCTTGGTTTTGGCCTTGCGGCAATACTTCTGTCTGGCGCCCTATTCGGCAAGGACGTCAGCTGGAACTACGAACTGCGCGCACTGACGTTCGGCATACCTGCAATGCTTGTTGTTGCGGGGGCGCTCATGCTCGAGACAGCGCATGTCACAGTCCAGTCACGCATGCTTCTGGTGCTCGGCGCCGCGAGCTATTCGATCTACCTTGTGCATCACCTCGTCGTGCAGTTCCTCGTGCGGATGGCGGGAGGCGCCACGCCCCATCCATCGCTCGCCGTGGCAATAGCCGAGGGCCTCGCGATATTCATCGTCGCGACGCTTGTGGGTATCGCCGTGCACACGTGGGTTGAGAAACCCGCTTCAAACTGGTTGCGGCGCAGGATGCGCAGGCATCCCTTGGCCGTTGCAGCAGACAGCTAAGCGTCAGATCGCGATCTGCGTGCCCATTTCGACCACGCGTGAAGTCGGAATGCGGAAGAACTCGGTTGCGTTGGTGGCGTTGCGGCTAAGGAAGATGAACAGGTGATCCTGCCATAGCGGCATGCCACGCTTGCCATCGGCCAGCAGGGTGCGGCGGCTGAGGAAGAACGACGTCGACATGATGTCGAAGGACAGGCCGGTTTTCTTGGCCAGCGTCAGGCCATAGGTGACGTTCGGCGTCTCCATGAAGCCGAACGTCATGGTCAGGCGATGGAAGTGTTCCGACACTTCCTCGATTTGCACCTTCTTGTCGTCCGGCTTGTAAGGCACCTGCGCCGTCTTCACCGTCAGCACGACGTTCTTCTCGTGGATGACCTTGTTGTGCTTCAGATTGTGCAGGAGGGCCGTGGGCGCCGAGTCGGGATCAGCGGTAAGGAAGACGGCTGTTCCCTTCACCACGTGCGGCAGCTTTGTCTCCAGCCCCTTGATCACATCTTCCAGCGTCACGTCGTTGCGCGTGCGCTCTGTCAGCAGGCGCGAGCCACGCGTCCAGGTCCAGATCACAAGCATCATGAACCCTGCAATCAGCAGGGGTACATAGCCGCCCTGAGGAACCTTGAGCAGGTTGGATGCGAGGAAGACGCTTTCCACCATGAGGAAGGGAATCATCATGATCGCTGCAAGCCACAGCGGCTTCTTCCAGACGCGCCGCACCGCGATGAACGCGATGACAGACGATGTGATCATCGCGCCGATGACAGACACGCCATAAGCAGACGCCAGCGCCGAAGACGACTTGAACGCCAGCACAAGGATCACCACGCCGGCCAGCAGCAGGTAGTTGATCTGCGGCAGGTAAATCTGGCCATGCTCGCGTGCGGACGTGTTGACGATCTGGAGGCGGGGCAAGAGCCCCAGCTGCACGGCCTGTTGCGTCAGCGAGAAAGCGCCCGTGATTACGGCCTGGCTTGCGACGATGGTCGCCATGGTGGCGAGGATCACCAGCGGCGCCTGGAGCACGTCCGGCGCCATCATGAAGAACGGATTTTCCGTGGTTTCGGGATGCGCCAGCACCATGGCGCCTTGGCCGAGATAGTTCAGTGCGAGGCTCGGCAGGACCAGCCAGGTCCACGTCACGGCAATCGGTTTGCGCCCGAAGTGGCCCATATCGGCATAGAGCGCCTCGGCGCCTGTCACCGTGAGGAACACAGAGCCAAGGACGATGAAGCCCAGCATCTGATGCGTCAGCAGGAACATCACGGCGTGGTGCGGGCTGAGCGCGTAGAAGATTGCAAGACCGTCCTGCACGATGTGATAGACGCCAAGCGCGCCGAGCGTGATGAACCATACGAGACAGACGGGCCCGAAAAGACGACCGACAACCGTGGTGCCTTTTTTCTGAATCAGGAAGAGACCGACCAGCAGCGTCAGGGCGATCGGAAGGATGAAGGGTTCGACGCGACCTTTCAGTTCGGGAATGACTGCAAGGCCTTCGACTGCCGAGAGAACAGATACGGCCGGGGTCAGGAGTGCATCGCCGAAAAACATGCCGGCGCTGCAGATCGCGACCAGGAAGAGGAGGGGTGTGCGCCTTCCGATCGTCCGCTGGACCAGGGCCATGAGCGAGAGCGTGCCGCCTTCTCCGCGGTTGTCGAGCCGGGTCAGCATCAGCACGTATTTCATCGTGACCACGATGATCAGCGACCAGATCATCAGCGAGATGACGCCGAGCACATCTTCGCGGAGTAACTCGCCGCCCCGGGCGACGTTCATGTGGTGGATGGATTCCTTGAAAGCGTAGAGTGGGCTTGTGCCGATATCGCCGAACACGACTCCTACCGAGCCAAGCGCCAGCGCCCAGAATCTCCGTGTTCCGGTCTTGCCTTCCGCGTCAGGCGGGGAAACGCCGTCGGACGAAGGTTCGCTCATCTTGTGTCAGCCTCTACCACGGGCCGTAACCGCCCCGCACAGGGCGGGCCTCGTACGCTTGCAACGATAGGTACGGAAGGATGAAATTTTTGTCTGGCGCTCTGGACATCAGTTTCAGCCAGAGGCAGCGCATTCAGCGCCATGAAAGCCAGTTCCCTGAAAAACAGTCGTTTTTAACAGGCTGATGGCTGGGGCCTCGGAGCCAAAGTCAAACCCGGATATGCCCGGCTGATCAAGCCTTATCGACTCATCCTCGTTGCTTTGTCTCGTCGCCCCTTGCCGCCTTACGACGGACTGTCATGGGCTTGTCGCTCTCCAAAAGGCGGCCGACCAGCGGCCTGCGATCGATTGCGTCCTCGAACGCGCGCAGCGCCCTGAACAGATCGACGCCGATCTCGTCAAAGACCTCGTTGAAAACGATCGCAGCGCGTTGCGCGACACGCTCGACGAGTTCAGCGTCCCTGCGGCCATCGCGGGTCAGAACGACCAGTTTCTTCCTGAGGTCTTCCTTGCTCGCGGCGGTTTGCATGAGCCCGGATTTCTCCATCGACTCAACCGCCTTCGCCACCGCCTGGTGCGAATAGCCGAGCGCCTGGGCAATGTCGGCGATGGCGGTGTTATCGTGCCGCGCGACATAGGCGAGGATCGCTGTGGAGGTCGCCGCCGTAGCGACGCCGGTCTGGCGCATGTAGGCGTCACCCGCCGATGCGATCCGCTGACTCACGCGCCGCACGACCAGGTTGAGGTAGCCCGGGCCCAGATCATCAGCGAAATCAGCCGGAGCGGGCTGGTTCTTGGTCATTGG
>CALRWU020000286.1:0-5027 GCA_943371945.1 Azorhizobium sp. AG788 | reverse complement strand
GAGGCATCACGCCGCTCGAACTGGCGCGGGGGGCCATTCCGGGCGCCCTGGCCACGTCGATTCTTGTCCCAGGGCCTGCCCGAGCCCGCCTCAGAAGACGCGCCGCCAGATTCGCCTCCCCCGCGATCCCCGCCTCCTCCGCCGTCACGCCCCCGGCCGCCCGATCCGCTACTATCGCGGAAAGGGCCTGATTTCCGGCCGTTTCCAGGCCGGTTGCGTGGTCGATCCTTCGTCACTATAAGACGCCCTCCGCGGCGGGATGACCTCTCGTTTCGGGCTCACACGGGGCGGCGTCAAGCAGTCTCGTGACCCGCAAGGGCGCCCTTGGAGGGGTGGGAGAGTGGTTAATTCCAGCAGACTGTAAATCTGCCCGCTTCACTGCGTACACTGGTTCGAATCCAGTCCCCTCCACCACGGCCCTTAGAGGGCTTTGAATCCGAACAAGTTAGCCAGCGCGCAAGGGACAGGTTAGCCAATGTCGGTTCGGCTTTCGTGTGGGGTACGCGACCATGAAAAGTTCGGGGCGGTTCACACGCGAACTTAGAAAGCTGGTCCTCGATCTGTACAACGTGTGCAGCTGCTGTGTTTCGGTGATGCCGCGCGATGTCGCAGCGTATGGTGTTGCTGCGACCGCCGCCGCCCGGCGATTCCAAACAGAACGACGTGCGCTACCTCCACATCCACGAGGGCGACGTGATCGACGAACGCCGGTTCACGAGATGGATCAAGCACGCGAGCAAGCTGCCCGGTGAGCGGCTGTGACTGACATACCACCCCGCAAGATAAACAAGACGAGGCCCGCATGAAGATGACGAAAAGCGTCTCGAAAGCCACAAAGCCGGAAGAGTCTCCGTCCGCCCTGATCGACGCGAGGATCAAGGAACTGAGCGACTGGCGCGGCGACATGCTCGCACGTGTGCGAAAGCTGATCCATCAAGCGGATCCCGAAATCGTGGAGACCTGGAAGTGGCGCGGCGTCCCCGTGTTTGAGCATGATGGGATTGTCTGTACGGGCGAGACGCACAAGAGCGTGGTCAAGACGACCTTCGCCAAGGGCGCCTCGCTTCCCGATCCGGCAGGCCTTTTCAATTCGAGCCTTGATGGCAACACGCGCCGCGCCATCGATTTCCGCGAAGGCGACAAGATCAACGAGAAGGCCTTCAAGGCGCTCATCAAGGCCGCTGTAGAACTCAACACTGCCAAGCGCGCAGCACCGCCGAAGAAGAAAGCTGCGAAAGGAACGGCAAAATGAGCGAGCCACAGGTTCAACCTTCGCGGCGATCGGGGGCGGCGTTCTTGATTGCGAGGTTCTGACCGTCGACCCCGGCAGGACTCTCTCCTACACTTGGGACTTCAAGCACGAAGACGCAGACCACAATCTCACAAGCGTCGTCACATTCACGCTCACTCCCACACGAGCGGGCACGCATCTGCGCATGGAGCAGAAGGGCTTTCGGCGCACCCAGAAACAGGCGTTCGGCGGCGCGCAGCACGGCTGGCGGCAATTCCTGGAGAAGCTGGAAACAGTGCTGGCTGGCGCACACTGAAGCCTGCGAGCAGATCAACATTGTCCAACGCGGCGGCTTGATCCATGCTTGCAGAGATGGCCAGCCCCACCCTCATGGAAAGCGAAGCGCGCGAGTCACCTGCTGTGGCAAGGCGGCTTGCTGCGGAGAGCGGCGACCAGCTCGCGGAACTTGGCGCCCGGCTTCGCAAGATCATGCCGCGTCTTGTGCTGGCTGCGGGGCGCGGCAGTTCTGATGCAGCGGCCCTGCTCGCCAAGTATGTGATCGAGATCCGTCTCGGCTTGCCAACGGTGTCTGTCGCACCGTCAGTTCATTCCATCTATGGCGGCCAGCTTCATCTCGATCGCGCCCTCGTGCTTGCAATTTCCCAATCCGGTCGCAGCCCGGATCTGGTTGAGTTCTGTCGCAACGCAACTGGCGTAGACGTGCTGCGCGTCGCGATGGTCAATGATACATCTTCGCCGCTCACCAGCGCGGTGGACGTCACGCTACCTTTGATGGCAGGGCCGGAGACCAGCATCGCCGCCACAAAGTCCTGCATTGCTGCCATGACGCTGGTGCTCGGACTCGCCGGTCACTGGCGCGAAGATGCCGCCATGATCGCCGCCTTCAACCGCGCCGGTGATGTGCTGGCTCGCGCCCTCCGCGCGGACTGGTCATCCATCGCCGACTTTCTCGACGGCGACGGGCCCGTCTACGTTGTGGGTCGCGGACCCGGTCTCGCTATTGCGGCGGAAGCGGCGCTGAAGCTCAAGGAGACAAGTGGGCTCCACGCAGAATCCATCAGCGCAGCCGAAATCCGGCATGGTCCTTATGCGCTGGCTGGCCCCAACCTTCGCGCGATCATCTTTGCGCAGCGCGACGCGTCCTTTGCGGGCCTGAAGACGTTAGCAGCTGATCTCGCCCAGCGCGGGACGTCGGTCTTGCTGATCTCGCCGGACGCCTCGCTCCAAGGCGTTCATATTCCGGCCGACGATGAGCCCGTCCTGGAGCTGATCTCGATGCTGTTGCGCTTCTATCTCTTCGCCAATGACACCGCGCTGCGCCGTGGTCGCTCACCCGACCGGCCGCCGATGCTGAGCAAGATCACGGAGACACGCTGACGTGCAGATGCTGGCGGCAACACGTGTGTTCACCGGGAACGAGATGCTGGAAGGCGCGACCGTCCAGATCAGTGGAGGCCGGATCGCGGGGGTCATGCGAGGCATAGCTCCCGGAGCCGAAGTGCTGGACGGCACGCTGGCGCCCGCCCTTGTGGACGTTCAGGTGAATGGCGGCGACGGCGCCTTGTTCAACGACGCACCAACCCTCGAAACCTTGCGCACGATCACGGCGGCTCATGCCCAGTTTGGCGTGACCGGCCTTATGGCGACACTCATCTCCGATGAGCGTTCGAGCATCCTCCGTGCGATTGGGGCCGTCGCGCATGGTATGCGCGAGAACATGCCGGGCCTCATCGGCCTTCACCTTGAGGGGCCCTGGCTATCTGAACCGCGACGGGGCGTGCACCCGCAGCGCTTCCTGCGTGGCATGGATGCAGAGGACATGGCGCTGCTGACGCAGAAGCGATCCTTTCCGCTGCTCGTCACCATCGCGCCTGAACAGGCCTCGCCCGATGATGTGAAGGCGCTGGTCGCAGCGGGCGTAACGGTCAGCATCGGTCATACGGCGGCGGACCATGGAGACGTCGAGGCGTTGCTTGATGCGGGAGCAACGGGCTTTACGCATCTGTTCAATGCGATGCCACCGCTGGAGGGCCGCAAGCCAGGGCCGGTCGGCGTTGCGCTGGCAACGCGCGATTCCTGGGCTGGGCTGATCCTGGACGGCATCCACGTTCATCCCGTGTCTGCGCGCGCAGCGTTCGCGGCCAAGACAGCGCGACGGCTGATGCTGGTCTCGGACGCGATGTCGACGGTTGGTTCAACGTCGCCCTCCATGACGCTGTTCGGCGAACCGATCGCGGTCCGCGACGGCGCGCTGCGGACACCATCGGGAACGCTCGCCGGTGCGCACCTCGACCTGGCGCAGGCGGTTCGCAACGCGGTGTCCATGCTGGGCGCCTCATCTGATGACGCGCTACGGATGGCGAGCCTCACGCCGTCGGAGTTCCTGGGTATTGAAGGCGAGCGTGGACAGCTTGCGGCTGGCGCCCGCGCCGACATCATCCTGCTCGATCACGACCTGCAGGTACGCAAAGTCTGGGTTGGCGGCGATACGATCCGCTAGGCGCGCCCGGATTCAGCCAGCGCCCGGCGCAGGTTGCCATCGTGCGTTGCAAGCAATGCGGTCGCCTCGCCGACGCCAAGTCCCAAAGCAACCAGCGATGCTGCCTTGATGTCACCGTCAGCCTTGCTGAGCGCATCCGCTGCCATCTCCACGGCGCACCCAGCGATCTTTGCCACCATCTGTTCGGAGCGCAGGCGAAGCTTCGCATTGGTCGGCCGCATGTCCACCATCATGCCGCGATAGACGCGCCCGAGTTGCGCCATCAGCGCGGTCGAGAACAGATTGAGCGCAACCTTCTGCGCCGTACCGGCCTTCAGCCGCGTCGAGCCGGCGATTGCTTCCGGGCCCGTCTCGATCAGCACGGGATGGTGGCTGGCGGCAAGCAGTTGCGTGCCCGCGTTGTTGGCAATGCCGATGGTCAACGCACCCAGATCGCGTGCTGTTTTCACGGCCGCAACCGTAAACGGCGTATTCCCGCTGGCGGCGATGCCCAGCACAACGTCGTTTGAGCCCACGCCAAGCACTTCAATGCGCTGCGCGCCATCCTCGGCGGAATCCTCCGCGTTCTCGACAGCACGCAGGAGCGCCGCCTCGCTGCCTGCGATCACGAAGGCGACCCGATCGGCAGGCCAGCTGAATGTGGGCAGCAGCTCTGCGCCATCCTGCACGCCGATGCGAGCCGAAGTTCCTGCACCGGCGTAGATGATGCGCCCGCCCTGACGCAGCCGCACCGCAGCGGCTTCCACGGCGAGGGCAATTGCAGCCAGCGCAGGTCGGACCGCCGACACGGCTTCGACCTGGCCGTCGTGCAACGCTGCGACCTGCTCGCCGGCGGACCATGTGTCGAGATCGAGATAGCGCGGGCTGATGTCTTCCGTGCTCATGCGCCTGTCCGCCTCTGATTTGCTGAGCCCATTGAATGGCAGGCGAAGCAGGATAGACAAGGGAAATGACGGACGCGCTTTTCCTCGGCGTTGATGGCGGCGGAACACGATGCCGCGCGCGGCTGGAGACGGCCGACGGTCGCGTGCTGGGCCAAGGCGTATCAGGCCCCGCGAGCATGCGTTTCGGCATACAGGCGGCCAGCGCGTCAATCCTGGGTGCGGCGCGCGAGGCTCTGGCACAGGCAGGGCTGAATGAAGAGACGTTGGCCAATACCTGCGCTGGCATCGGGCTCGCCGGCACTGGCCATATCGGCGCGCGACAGGCGCTCGAGACATGGCAGCACCCGTTCAGGAAGGCCTGGTTCGAGGGCGACGGCTATCTCGCGTGGCT
>CALRWU020000285.1:0-5039 GCA_943371945.1 Azorhizobium sp. AG788 | reverse complement strand
CGCGCGTATCCCATCGGCACGCAGGCGCCATTTGGGCTCGTCGGATGGCAGGCCGTGATCCTCTGCATCGCACTACCCGGTCCCTTTCTCGCACTCTGGCTATTCAGCCTGAAGGAGCCCGTTCGTGGCCAGAGCGAAGGCCTCGCAATGCCGCCGCATCCCCATCCTTTTCGCGAGGCATGGACTGAGCTCCAATCGGTGCTTCCGGTCTTCAGTCTGTTTCTGATGCGGCGGCTTGGTGCGCCGACACGAACGATCGTGTTCAACCTTTTGATCGGCCTGGCCATCTGTGCGGCCGTTGCCGCTCTGATCACCGCAACGGGTAGCTCGGCTCAGTGGCTGGCTCTGGGTTTCGGATCTTACTGTGTCGCCTGCTGGGCACAAACACTGGCACTACGCGATCGCGCCGCCTTTGGAATGATCTTCAAATGCCGCACTTTGATGTTTACGAATGTTGGTCTCGCAGCGTTCATATTCGTCATCTTCGGTGTCGCTGCGTGGATCGTGCCGTATCTTATTCGTGTCCATCATGTGAGCCCGTCCGAAGCTGGCGTCGTGATGGGATCGATCACTGTCCTGTTCGGGTTCCTTGGAAATATCCTAGGGGGCACGGTCGCTGACTTCCTCCAGCGTTATACCCCGCGTGCTCGCACTTATGTCTTGCTTGGCTCACTTGTACTGACGGTGCCCTCGGTATTCCTGATGCTTCTGACGACGAGCAAGACCGAGGCTTATGCATACATTGCGTTGTTCTACCTGACATCGGGCGCCTGGTATGGAATCGGCCCCTCGCTCGTCAACGGCCTCGTGCTGCCGCGAATGCGCGGAACGGCTTCGGCATTCTTCCTCATTACGATTACGCTTCTAGGAATGGCGCTCGGACCCTACACAATGGGTTACATCAGCGACCTGTTCGTCGCTGCAGGAAGCACTCCGGGGGACGCCCTGCGGAACGGCATCCTCTGCGGCCTGCCTGTGCTGGCTGTATCCGGTCTACTCCTTCTGGGAGCAACGGTGAGCCTGCCGCGCGACGACGCAACGCGGCTCGAGCGGGCGCGATCGCTTGGTGAGTCGGTGTAACCTGTCTGGTGGGCACCACTTCCCAATCAGACAGAATATCGATCAAGGTGTCCCGTTGTTCGGCGGCTTCGAGCTTTTACAGCTGTGGAGCAATGCTCATTTCGCGTGCAACCGTGAAGTATGTTGCTACTGGAAGAGCATGTTTGGGAGAGATGCGTGACTGGCACGAGTGCAGCGGAGAAGCCTGGGCGCGGCGCCAAATTGATGAAAGTGCTGGAGGCGTCTGCCAAGGCTCTAAATCTGAGGGGCGTCTCGCAAACCTCGCTCGCCGAAATCGCTGACGATCTCGGAATTTCACGCGCCGCGCTCTATCATTACTTCGACGATCAGCAGGACCTGGTTTTCCAGTGTTATCAGCATTCCTGCGAACGCATGGCTGAGAGTCTCGAACAGGCAAAGGGCCACAGCACTAATGCGATGCATAGGATTGAGCAGTTCGTCGACCTGGTGCTATCGGACGACGCGCCCGAGTGCGCCGCTCTGAGCGACGTGGCGTTCTTGCGCCCTGAGCAGCAGTCCAGAATCGTTAAGCGGTTTGAAGCGGTGCGCACCGATATCGCCAGCATACTCGAACAAGGCGCTTCAAAAAAGCAGTTGCGCAAGTGTAGGTCGGGCGTCGTCGCCGCTTCGATCATCGGCTTGGTGTCGTGGGTCCCGATGGCAAGACGCCTGCCCTCGCATGTCCTCAGTCAGGACGATTTGCTGGAGGCTTTAAAGTCGTTGCTTCGCGTGGGGATCGCAGCAGACCGACGCGCGCCGATTTCGTATGTCGCATTCCAGCTTTCACCGGTAAGCTTTCCGGCAACACGCGTGTTTGACGCCGACCTCATGGCAGAGGCGCGGAAAGAAGCTGTGACGGCGGCAGCCTCCTGGCTGTTCAATCTGAAGGGGGTAGATGCAACATCGCTGGAGGAGATCGCGCTGGGGCTCGGCGTAACCAAAAAGGTTATCTACCACAATGTCGGCGACAAGGAGACTTTGGTTGCCGAGTGCTATCGGCGGTCGTTCCGCATCTACGAAGAAATCGCCGAGCGGATGGCGGCATATCAGGGCCCCGGCATTGAAGCGATATGCGCCAGTGCACATGCGCTGGCGGAAGCAAGTCTACGAGAAGACATCACGCCGCTTGCGACCGTAGGTGGTCTCGATGCCCTTCCCGAGAAGGCGAAGGGCGAAATCCAGAAATCGTCCGAGCGCCTGTTGAAGACTTACCTGCGTGTGTATGCGAAGGGTCAAGCAGACGGGTCGGTGCGCAATGTGCAGTCTCGCGCTGTGATGAATATCAACCCCGGCAGTTTCGAATGGTTGCCAAAATGGTTTGAATCATTCCAGCCGGCAGAGCTCGCGGCCGCGCCAAGTGAGGTGGCCCAGCTACTGCGCCTCGGGCTCATGCCGCTCTGAGTCAGAGAGCGCAAATCCTACTTGATACGCGACAGGTATTTAGCGACCAAGCGCAGTTGACGCACGACTTGCGCCAACTGCTGAAAGCGGTCACTTCAGATCCAGACCCTTCATCGTTCCATCATCGCGCCAGCTTTTGATGAGCGCGTAGAACTCGTGCGGACCTCCGCCGTAGCGACAAGCCCACACACCATCCTCGACATTGCCTTCGCCGTTCAAATATCCCGGCGTGCAGCTCTCGAGGAAGTCACGATTCAGGAAAGCTTTCTCCTTGATCGTGGCAACCCAGCCTGCTTCGCCCTCTGCGGAGGGTTCAATGACATTCTTCTGGTGAAGACGAGCCTGCTTTACGACATCTGCGATGTGCTCGGCCTGCTCCAGATAGTTATACGGCAGGTTCACGCCGAACGCCCCTTGGCTGACTCCGACGTGGAACAGGTTGGGGAAGCCATGACTGTAGAAGCCATGCAGCGTCCTCATACCGTTTGCCCAATGGTCGCTCAGCGATTTGCCATCGCGACCAAATATCTCGAAGCCGCTACGTTGCTTGAAGGGTGTCGTGTACTCGAACCCGCTTGCATAGATGATGCAGTCCACCGGGTATTCGACGCCGTCAAACACCACGCCATTCTCGGATATGCGATCCGGGCCGCGGCCCTTAGTGTCGATCAGCTTCACAGTCGGGATATTGAAGGTTGCAAGGTAGTCGTCGTTGAATGCGGGCCGCTTGCAGAAGGTCCGATACCACGGCTTCAACTTCTCCGCGGTCTCCGGGTCGGTGACGATCTGATCGATCAGAGCCCGGGTTTCCTCCATGTATTCGAAGTCGAGCATTTCAGTCGCAGCCGCCAACTCGTCCGCACTGATCTGACCCTCGCCGCCCGTCCGGCCGCTCAGCGTCGTGCCTCCGAGCTTCAGGAACATGTCGGTCCAGCCGTCGTTCACGAGGTCTTCGACGACAGGTCCGAGCGTGATGATCGCGTTGAAGTTGGCCATGCGGTCGCGCTGCCAACCCGGCTTCAATGACTTCGCCCAGTTGGGATCGGTCCGCACATTGTCGCGCATGCGAACCACAGCAGCGGTTCGCTGGAATACAAATAGTTGCTTCGCGTCTCGCCCGACATGCGGGATGCATTGCACCGCAGACGTCCCGGTGCCGATGACAGCAACGCGCTTGTCCGCGAGGTTTGCCAAATCGCCGGCAGGGGTGCCGCCAGTGTAATTGTAGTCCCAGCGGCTGGTGTGAAACGCGTGTCCCTTGAAGTCTTCGATCCCTGCAATTCCTGGCAGCTTCGGCTTATCAAGCGGCCCGATGCCGATGACGACGTAGCGCGCACGCATGACGTCGCCGCGATCCGTTCTCACGGTCCATTTCTGGTCTTCTTCGCCCCAGCGGATATCCGTTACGCGCGTCTGAAAGCAGGCAAGCCTGTAGAGATCGTAGCGCTGTCCGAGGCGTTTCGCGTGAGCCTGGATCTCGGGTTGGTAGGCGTACTTCTGTGAGGGAACGTACTCCGTTTCCTCGAGCATCGGCATGTAGCAATAACTCTCGATATCGCACATCAAGCCTGGATAGCGGTTCCAGTAGAACGCGCCGCCAAAGTCTCCGCCCTGCTCCACGATGCGGATGTCCGTGACACCGATTTCGGACAAGCGTGCAGCAGTCATGAGACCGGCCCAGCCGCCCCCGACCACGAGCACGTTGACTTCGTCTGTCAGAGGCGCGCGCTCGAGACGCTCGACGTAGGGGTCGTCACTGAAGTGGCGCAGCTTCCCCTCGATTCGGGAGTACTGCTGGATCCCCTCCTTCCTAATACGCTTTTGGCGCTCGTCTTCATACTTTGCACGCATCGCGGCCGGATCGAAATCAGGCTTCTGCACCGGCTTGTTCATTGAGACTCTCTTTGACGATCAGACGCCGCGCAGCCGGAGCTGCGCGGCAGTTTGATTTCTAGAAGCGGTGCGACAGACGGACGCCCCACGTGCGGGGCGTTCCGTAGTTACCGAGATAGGCGTTGAGCGGCGCCACGAAGAACGTGTGGAGCTTGTATTCTTCGTCGGTCACGTTTGTGATGAACGCGTCGACGCTCGTCGCGCCATCCGCAAGCGTAAACGTCGATGAGACGTTCAAGAGCGAATAGGCTGACTGCGTGTCCAGAGGCCGGCCGTAATACCGAAGCACAACGTCGTCGCTGTAACGTCCATTGGCCCGGAGAACGATGTCCGAGAGGAAGCCGTTCGCAATCGGAATTGTGTATTCTGCGCCAAGATTGAAGGTTACGTCGGGCGCTTCGGGAACACGACCACCATCAAGGTTCTGGATGCCCGGACCGGGGTTCGCGTCGTCGAACGCAAAGAAATCCTTGAACCGCGCGTGCAGAAGCGTAGCCGAGCCATTGAGGACGAGATTGTCGGTTGCCTGCCAGTTGAGCTCGGCTTCAAGCCCGATATTGCGTGCGTCCGCGCTTGCCACGAGTGAGTTTGTCGGCGGGACGATGTTGGTGACCTGGAGGCCATCGTATTTGTAGTAGAACGCCGCAAAGTTCGCGGTGAGTGTT
>CALRWU020000284.1:0-5044 GCA_943371945.1 Azorhizobium sp. AG788 | reverse complement strand
GTGTAGTCGCGAGCGCCAAGATAGGTGAAGTTCTCGTCAGCCAGCCAGGCGAGGAAGGCGCGCGCCTCGTTGATCTCGGCCGAGGTGCGGCCGTGGGTGGCCTTCACGCCAGCGAGCGCTTCGGACACCATCTCCATCTTGGCGCGCATGGCGGCGAAGTCGGCATTGACGACTTCCACGTCTGCGAATGTCGCCTCGAGGCGTTTCTGCAGGTCTGCACGCAACGCCTCGTCCAGCAGCGGCAGGTGGATCTGTATGGTGGAGCGCTTGCCGACAGGTCCGGCCACGACCGGGTGAAGCACAGCGCGGGTTTCGACCTTGGCGTCCTGGCAGACATTGATCGCGCTATCGACGAGGAAGGCGATGTCGGCGCCGACGATCTCGGCGATGTCCATCTTCAGCGGCTTGCCGTTGGCGCCCACGGCGCGACGCACGCGGATGGCGCGCGCTGGCTGCTTCGCGTTGGCCTGGTTGAATTCCCACAGGCTGAGGGCGAGGGCGGCGGCGTCCTCCGTAGTCAGCGTCAGCACGTCCTCGACGAAGGCGTCGGAGCCATACTGCTCGAGAAAGTCCGTCAGGGCTGCGTCGATCCTTGTCGCTGGTGCGACTGCACGAACCGCCGCGAGAAACTCGTCCGAAGAAAATGCGATATCGTTGGACAAGGAGTGTCTCCGGATTGAACGGGATTGGCCGGTAACAAGCAGGGACTTTCAGAGAATCGACGCGAGCGAGTGCTAAACCCGCGCGGGATAGCGGGGCAAGGGCAAGATCTTGCCAACAAGCACTGTCAACGCGCGGTCATGTGCGAAGACCGATCCCGGATCGCTCAGGGCGGGGCGGCCGCTGCCTCAGCGGCATCCGCTTCCGCCTCGACGGCGGACTCGCCCGGGTCGCCGTCGGCCGACAGTAGGACGGCGATCCAGCGCGCGCCGGGGATCTGCGCCAGTACGATCATGATGAGGACGGTGAGCGGCGCCGACAGGAACATGCCCGGCGCGCCCCACAACGCCCCCCAGACTGCGAGCGACAGAAGGACGACCAGCGCCGACAGGTTGAGGCTCTTGGCCTGCATGCGCGGGGCGACAAAGTTGCCGATCAGGAATTGCCAGACTGCAACGCCGGCAAACACGATGGCGCCGCAGAGCAGCGAGTCATCTGGCATCCAGCCGGGCCAGGATGATTGCGGCTGCACCACTGCGAACAGGGAGGGCAGTACAGTCGCGATGATCGATCCGACGGTCGGGATATAGTTGAGGACGAAGATCACGAAGGCCCAGAACAGCGCGTTGTCGAGGCCGATCACAAGCAGCGTCACATAGGTGAGGCAGGTTGCGATGATCGACAGGGCCGTCTGGACCCAGAGATACTGTTCCATGGCGCGGCGCACTTCGGCGCCGACCTGGTTGGCACGTTGGCGATCGCTGGGCCGGACGAAGATGCGGTCAAGCTTGGTGGCGAAGCTTCCTGCGGTCACGATCAGGAAGGCCACGTATATAAAGACAAGCACCATGTCGCCGACCAGGCCCGAGACCGTGTTGCCGGCGAGCTGGGCAAGGCTGGTCGCATTGTTCGACAGAAGCTGGGACACGGTGGGCGGCTGAGCCGGAGCTACCGTCACGACCGGGACGGGCGGCGCGCCCGGAACCAGCGCCGCAGTCGCTTCGGGCGGCGGGGGGCCAAGCAGGTTGAGCTGGGTGTAGACCCGCTTGATGATCTCGTTGATGTGGCTTTCGTATTCGTTGGATTTGCCGACGAACTCCTCGACTGCGCCGCGGATGACCCCGACGAAGATCACGATGGTGAGCACGACAATGGTGACGGCCATCAGATAGGTGAGCCAGCCCGGAACCCTGGGGAAGTATTTGCGGATGACGCGGGAGAACCCCTCCATGACCAGCCAGACAAAGATCGCCATGGCGAACGGCCCGAAGATCCGCGCGCCCTGGTGCAGCACGAAGCCGATTGCGACGGTCGCGATGATCCAGACGCCGGCCGTCAACCAGGTCCAGTTGGTAACCCTGCTGCTGGGTGTGCTCATGGATTGAGACTTATTGATATTGCGGGCCCCTGCAAAGCCGCTTCATTGCCGGAGCGCTTCGCCTTGCCGCTGGCGCCGCCTCTGATAGCAATAAGCCTCGTTCTGGAGCGTTCGGCATGACTGACAGCATTTTCCTTGGTGGCGGCGGGCCGGATCACAAATCGCCGCAGGGCCTTCTGCTGGCGCGCGCCAACCGTCACGGGCTGGTGGCGGGGGCGACGGGAACCGGCAAGACGGTGACGCTGCAGATCATGGCAGAACAGTTCTCGGCCGCAGGTGTTCCCGTGTTCTGCGCCGATGTGAAGGGCGACCTGTCGGGCATCTGCGTTGCGGGGACGCCCGCGGGCAAGATGCTGGAGAAGATCAACGAGCGCGTCGCCCAGATCGGCATGGACCCGATCACCTATGCGGCGGCGCCCTGCATGTTCTGGGACCTCTATGGCAAGCGCGGCCATCCGATTCGCGCAACCGTGTCCGAGATGGGGCCGCAACTGCTCTCGCGCCTGCTGCAGCTCAATGACACGCAGGAAGGCGTCGTCACCATCGCTTTCCAGTATGCGGACGATAACGACCTGCTGCTACTCGACTTCAAGGACCTGCGCAGCCTGCTGGCCCACGTCTCGACGATCGCGCCCGAGATCCAGCGCACCTATGGCAATGTCGCGCCGGCCTCGATCGGCGCGGTGCAGCGCCAGTTGCTGTTGCTGGAACGGCAGGGGGCGGAACAGTTCTTTGGCGAGCCGGCGCTGGAGCTCACCGACTTCATGCGGGTGGATACGGCCGGCCGGGGTTACATCTCGATCCTCGACGCGACGACGCTGATCAACAATCCAAGGCTCTATTCCACCTTCCTGCTGTGGCTGCTGGCCGAGCTGTTCGAGCAGCTCCCGGAGGTCGGCGATCCGGACAAGCCCAAGCTGGTGTTCTTCTTCGATGAGGCGCACCTGCTGTTCGACGGCGCGCCCAAGGCGCTGATCGACAAGATCGAGCAGGTGGTGCGCCTGATCCGCTCCAAGGGCGTGGGCGTCTATTTCGTGACGCAGAACCCGAAAGACCTGCCCGAGAATGTGCTGGCCCAGCTCGGGACGCGCATCCAGCATGCCTTGCGGGCCTATACGCCGACCGAGCGCAAGGGCGTGAAAGCGGCAGCCCAAAGCTTCCGTCCCAATCCGGCGATCGACACGGAAACCGTCATCACCGAGATGGGCATGGGCGAGGCGCTGGTCTCATCACTGGACGCCAAGGGCGCGCCGACCATGGTGGAGCGCACGATCATTCGCCCGCCATCCTCCCGTCTCGGCCCGGCGACGGACGAGGAACGTGCGGCTGTGCAGGCGCTGAGCCCCGTCGCGGCGAAGTATGACACCACGCTGGATCGTGAATCGGCCTACGAAATCCTGACCGACAAGGAGGCCAAGGCCGCCAAGGCCAAGCAGGATCTCAAGAAGGCCGAAGCGGCCGAGGTTGAAGCTGCGCGGGCGCGCAAGGACGCCGCCAAGGCCGCAGCCGCCGCACGGACCGAAGCGACAGCGCGCGCGCCCGCGACACGGGCGCCCGCAACGACGCGCAAGTCGACCCGCCAGACCCCGGTCGAGGCAGCCTCAAGCACGTTCATTCGCACAGCTGCACGCGAGGCCACCAAGTTCATCTTCCGCGGCATGTTCGGGAACAGGAAGCGCTAACGGCGCGGGAGGCCTGTGCAGGAGGTTTGGCATGTGCGGGAAGTTCACCCTGATGGCGTCATGGCGGGAGGTTGTCGCCTTCTCGCAGCCCCTGACGGCGATTCCCGAAGACGAGGCGGTAACTGTCTCGACGCCGATGCGGACCGCCAGGGTGTTGCGGCTGGGTGAAGACGGCAAGCGCGAGCTCGCGCCCATGCGATGGGGCTTTTCGAAGCCGGAGAACCCGTCCTTCAAGCCCGATCACATGCACGCGCGGGCCGAGACGATCGATACCCGGCCGACATTTGCCGAGAGCTTTGCGGAGCGGCGCGGCCTTGTGCTGGTGGAAACCTTCAATGAGGGCGAGGAGCAGCCGGGCGGCAAGACGAAGCAATGGGTGATCCGGCCGAAGGATCGCAAGCCCATCGCCATCGCCGTGATCTGGGACGAGTGGGTCGGTGATGCGGGCTCCGAGGCGACCTTTGTCATGGTGACGACGCCGCCCAACGCATTGATCGGGCGCATCACTGATCGCATGCCGGCGATCCTGCGGCAGGAAGACTGGCCGGTATGGTTGGGCGAGCGCGATGCGGCGACCGCTGCGGTTAAAGGCCTGCTGCGCTCATTCGATGATGAAGGCGCGTGGGAGATGAGCGAGCAGGCGACGTCGAAAACGGCGAAAGCTGCGAAGACGAATCCGCAGGGCGACCTGTTCTGATCGTCTCGACACGGATGATCTGCGTACGGAATCACGCGCGAAGATTTTTTGAAAAAAGTTTCGTCGAGGACTCGCGCGCCCTGTTTTGGAAACTTCGCGTTCAGTTTCTCGATGCAGGTTGCACCCATCAGATCGACACGGCGACGCGCAGTGCAGAGCCGGTCCTCACCAGAAGAAGCAGGAGTGCAGAATGCCTACCTCGAAAAAAACCACCACGAAGAAATCGGTCGCCGCGAAAGCCGTCGTCGCCAAAGTTGTCGCGCCGAAAGCTGTCGCCCCCAAAGCCACCGCGAAAGTGATCGCGATGTCGGTCGCCATCCCGACCGCCCCGATGCCGGTCGCCGTTGCGCCGGTCTCCAACGTGATCCCGATGATCAAGCCGGTTGCGAAGAAGCCGGTCGCAAAGAAGCCCGCTGCGAAGAAGCCGGTGGTGAAGGCCGCCGCCAAGCCGGCGCCGAAAGCTGCTGCGAAGCCGGCTGCCAAGAAGCCCGCGCCGAAAATGCCGGCCCCGAAAATGAAAGCCGCCACTGCTGCGGTGAAGCCGGCCAAGAAAGTGGCGCGCAAGAAGAAGTAAGAGCAGCTTAGCGCTCAAACCTCCGACAGGTTCCTCCGGCGCGATCCCACAAG
>CALRWU020000283.1:0-5051 GCA_943371945.1 Azorhizobium sp. AG788 | reverse complement strand
CCGTCGCGATCGCTGCCCGCAAGGCCGTCAATGACGAGCCCGACCTGCAGAAAGACGAGCCGGCGCCGACAGCCCAGCCGGATCAGGCAGGCCCCTGAGCCCGTTCGGACCGGGGGTCAGAATTCCACGTCCGTCACCCGAAAGGGTAGGTTCGTCCAATTCCTGGTCGCTGGCCGGACTGAAATTCCTCCGACTTGACGCAAACGATCGCTCCGATCATAGAACAATCAGGCGCGAATGGGGTCTCACCCTTCTTCTTTCCCTGACGGGGCTGCTTAGCGGCCCCTGGGCGCGTTCGTGATCCGGGCATAGCTCCGCGGGTCGCGCGTCCAGGGGTTCAAACACAAGCACCCTCCGACAAAGACCTGACAGGACGACCCCGATGACCACCCCTACCCAGAACAGCGCCGGCAAAGCCAATTCTGAAAAAGAACGGGTACTGATCTTCGACACCACGATGCGCGACGGCGAACAGTCGCCCGGCGCCTCGATGACCCTGCGCGAGAAGCTCGAACTCGCCGAACTGCTGCAGGAGATGAAGGTCGACATCTGCGAAGCCGGCTTCGCGGCCTCTTCCGAAGGCGACTTCCAGTGCGTCAGCCAGATCGCCGAACTGGCGAAGGACATGGCGATCTGCACGCTGGCCCGCTCCACGCTCACCGATATCGACAAGGCAGGGGAGGCTCTCCGCAAGGCGAAGAACCCCCGCATCCACACCTTCATCTCCACCAGCCCCGTGCACATGAAGCACAAGCTGAAGATGGGCCCCAACGCCGTGCTCGAAGCCATCGGCGCCTCCGTCACGCACTCCCGCAAGTTCGCCGGCGATGTTGAATGGTCGGCCGAAGACGCCACCCGCACCGAGTTCGATTTCCTCTGCAAGGCGATCGACGTCGCCATCTCGTCCGGCGCGACCGTCATCAACGTACCCGATACGGTCGGCTATTCGCACCCGACTGAATATGGCGAGTTGTTTCGCCGCCTGATCGAGAACATCCCGAACTCCGACAAGGTCATCTGGTCGACCCACTGCCACAATGACCTCGGCCTCGCTGTCGCGAACTCACTGGCCGGCGTCATCAACGGCGCCCGCCAGATCGAATGCGCGATCAACGGCATGGGCGAACGCGCCGGCAACGCCGCGCTCGAAGAGTGCGTCATGGCGCTGAAAGTGCGCGGCGACTCGATGCCGTTCTACACCGAGGTCGTCACGCAGAAGCTCGCGCGCGCCTCCAAGATGGTCTCGTCCATCACCGGCTTCCCGGTGCAGTACAACAAGGCCATCGTCGGCAAGAACGCCTTCGCGCATGAAAGCGGCATCCACCAGGACGGCATGCTGAAGAATCGCGAAACCTATGAGATCATGCAGCCCGAAGACGTCGGCGTGCCTTCCACCTCGCTGATCATGGGCAAGCTCTCCGGCCGCAACGCCTTCCGCGACAAGCTGGAATCGCTGGGCTACGTGCTCGAGCCCGCCGCCCTGAACGACGCCTTCAAGCGCTTCAAGGATCTCGCCGACAAGAAGAAGCACGTCTTCGACGAAGACATCATCGCGCTCGTCGACGAACAGATGTCCGGCAAGCAGGAACGCATCACCGTCAAGCGCCTGAAAGTCGTCGCCGGCACCGACGGCCCGCAGACTGCCGACATCGAGCTCGTCATCGACGGCGAACCGCGCGCGACCACCTCCACCGGCAACGGCCCCGTCGACGCCGTGTTCAACGGCATCCGCCAGCTTTGCCCCCACACGGCCGTGCTGGAACTCTACCAGGTCAGCGCCGTCACCGAAGGCACCGACGCCCAGGCCACCGTCTCCGTCCGTCTGACGGAGCAGGGCCTCGTCGCCACAGGCAAGGCCTCCGACCCGGACACGCTCGTCGCCTCCGCCCGCGCCTACGTCCACGCCCTCAACAAGCTCGACGTCCGCCGCGCCAAGGCGACAGGCGCCGCGGCCTAAGACTGCAAGTCCGCGCTCGTGCTTCGACGGGCCGCCTTCGGCCTGCTCAGCATGAGCGCTACTTGGCTAGCCCGCTTGTCGAGAGAGCGCTCATCCTGAGCAGCGACCAGAGGGAGCGTCCGTCGAAGGACGAGCGCGTGCTCGCACACCTCAAAACCCCAACGCCTGCACATCCGGCTCCACCCACGCGCGCCGCGCTTCGGCCGAGAACAGCGTCTCCTTCCGCCAGTAGGCTAGCGGCCATCCCGACTTGCCGAACTCCGACGTCATCAACGCTTCCAGCACGCGCGACAACGTCGCGCCCTCATGCGCCTGCATCACACTCCGCGCCGCGCGCAGAGAGGCGAGGGTGATCGTCTCATGATATCCGCTCGTGTCCGTGTTCGGCGTTCCCGTCGCTTCGTTGTACGCGCGGATCAGGCCCGGCATCACGCGCGCCGCGTCATCGCCATGCTGCGTGATGATCCACAGCGCCGCCGCAAAGTGCGCCGCATGCGTCCACTCCGCCTTGGGCAAGGTGCGCGCGATCACGCCATGCGCGATCCGCTCAATGTCTGTGTCGTTCACGGAAGTCATCGTCTGTCCTTTGTGAAATCCGGCGGACCTGCAAAGGGACAGCCCCGCCGCGTTGGCGAGGCTTGATGTCGGAGGGGGCTAGAAGCCCTGTCCTCCACGCACACCAGCGCAAGCCGACTTATGTCGCGCCTGGCCTTGCTGCTGCGTGTTGAGCATCGTGTGCATGCGCGCGCTTTTATCACCGCCCGCAAACCCGTCAACGCGAACGGCTCGCTTCCGAGTTACACCACATTTTGTTGGACGACGGGTGTCCGGATTCGGCGGACGCCGAAAACTCTTCTCCAACACGCTCAAACACTTGTCGCCAAAATTGTGCGGGAAACCACACCACAAACCGGCCGGGCTTCCAGCGCGCGTACAATCGCGCCCATGAGCCTCGAAGACGCGCCTCTCGAGCACGACGACGCCGCGGACCAAAACTGGTTCGCGCCCATCGCCATGTTCATCGCATGGCTCGCTCACCTGTTCGAACAGATCGCAAAACTAAGACGCGTCCGCCGCACCACGAAATTCACATCCAACTGGCGTGACCACTGGCGAGACCTCCGCCAGTGCGAATGGATGCGCGACCAGATCCTCGCCAGCGGCGCAGCCCAACTGCTCGCGGGCAAAGACCTCGACCTCAACGCCTTCATCCCCTCATCCGAACCACCCGAACACTATGGCGGACCATGCCCGAAGACGCCGTTCGAAATGAACCGTCGCTTCCTCGCGATTGCGCGCTTCAACGCGGACCCCGAACCCGCCATCCGCGCGCATGCGAAGCGCATCGCGCGCATGCGAAGCGCATCGCGCGACGCGAAGGCATCGATCTCGACAGCCCCCTCCGTCTTGCTGCGCAAGCCACCTCCCCCGGCTTCGCCGGTGGAGGCAAAGCGCCGGCCCCTCTTGCCTCCCTCGCCGACAGGCGGGGGAGGTGGATCGCGACGTCTTCGTCGCGAGACGGAGGGGGCTGTGCGCGTGCGCGCGGCCCTCCCTTTCAACTCTCGGAAACCAGAACACCCCACCTCGCACGACCCTCCTGCGAGATCGCGCCCGCGCGCCCAACATTGACTTTTCCCGCCTTGTCCCGCACACACGCGCCAACCTTGGAGCCCACGCACATGAAGCTGTCGAAACCCGCCTGATCTCGCGCGTCGTTTCCACTCCTGCTTCCGTGTGCCCATGTTTCCTTCCATCACATTCGATCGCGTCGCCGCCAAAACGCCTGGCGACCGCACCCTGTTCGAAGGCCTCACACTCGCGATAGGTCCCGAGCGCGTCGGCCTCGTCGGCCGCAACGGTTCGGGCAAGTCCACACTGCTGTCGCTGATCGCAGGGCGGGGCGAGCCCGCGTCTGGTTCCATCGGCATCGCCGGCCGCGTCGGCGAACTCGCGCAGCGCTGGCCGGACGACTCGCTGTCGCTCGCTCAGGCCCTGGGCGTCGCCGACGGCCTCGCGCGTCTCGAACGCCTCGCCCTTGGCGAAGGTACAGCCGATGACATGGCCGAAGCCGACTGGACGTTGGAACACCGCATCGCGGAAACGCTGGCCAAGGTCGATCTCCCCGAGCGCGACCTTACCCGCACGATCAGGGGCTTCAGCGGCGGCGAGCGCACGCGCATCGCTGTCGCCCGCCTGTGGCTGGAAGCGCCCGACATCCTCCTGCTGGACGAGCCGACGAACAATCTCGACGGACCGGGCAGGGCGGCGATCCTCGCCCTGATCGACGAATGGCGCGGCGCCGCCTTTGTCGCCAGTCACGACCGCGACCTGCTGGAACATGTCGACCGCATCGTCGAGTTGACGCCCATCGGCATAACAGTCTTCGGCGGCGGCTGGTCGGCGTTTGCAGAAGCCCGCGAAGCGCGGCGCGCGGCGGCGGCTGGCGCGCTCGACAAGGCGGAGGTCGACCTGCGCCGCGTCAAGGATCAGGTTCAATTGCAGCGCGAGATGAAGGCGCGCAAGGACGCCGCTGGCAAAGCAGGTCGCGCAAAGGCCGGGCAGAGCAAGATGCTGCTCGACTTCAAGCAGGACCGCGCCGAGGCCTCACAAGGCGCCGCCAACCGCCTAGCCGACCGCCAGCTCTCCGCAGCGAATGAAGCGCTTGAGGAAGCAAAGGCGCAATTCGAGATTCTCGTGCCCCTCAACGTCGTCGCGCCGAGCGTCAACCTTCCATCGCAGAAACTCGTGCTGCATTTCGAGGACGTCGTGTCCGAAGTTGGCGGCCGCGTCCTGTTCGGTCCGCTCACGTTCAAGGTCACAGGCCCAGAGCGTATCCACATCGCGGGCGGCAATGGCGCTGGAAAATCCACGTTGCTGAAGCTCATCACGGGTGATCGCGCGCCCGCATCCGGATCAATCCGTCGTCTCGACGGTCGCATCGCCATGCTCGACCAGCACGCAGACACGCTCGATGACACGCTGACGCTGCTCCAGAACATGCGCGCCGCAAACCCGGAGCTCGATGACAACGCCGCCTATGCTGCGCTCGCCCGCTTTGCCTTCCGCAACAAGAAAGCGCACCAGATCGTCGGCA
>CALRWU020000282.1:0-5063 GCA_943371945.1 Azorhizobium sp. AG788 | reverse complement strand
CCCGCGACATCAGGGTCGTCGCCAGCTTTCCCTTGGCGCGCCGTCTCGAAGCTGTGCGCCGCATCCTGGCCAATCCCGACGCGCGCATTCGGCGCTTCGCGTTCACGCTGGCGCGGATCGCGCAACAGAACGCTCGCGCCAATGCGCCGCGCACGTTCACGCTGCGCGCATGGGACAAGACAGCAAAACGTCAGAGACCGGGCCGCCGCATGATCGCAGCATCGATGCAGGTCCTGCGTCCGCTCGCCTGCAGTGCGGTCGACCGCTGGAACGAGGCCGCCGACCCCGGCTAGCCACAGCCAGAAAATCAAAGGCCGCGCCCTGCAGGATCATCTCCTGCGGGAACGCGGCCTCATGTCTTCTTGGATAACTATCAGCCCGGCTTGCGGAACTTCAGGATGAACTGGTCTGTCTTGCCGCGAACGGAGGGATCGAACACGCCCTTGGTTCCATCATCGTTCGGATTGTCGAGCACCATCGATTCCGCCACGAATTCAAAACCGGCGGCGAGGACTTCATCCTTCACCTTCTTCATGTCGATGCGGTGAAGCGTTGCGTCGAAGTCAACGCCCTTGGCCGACTGGTGGTCGAGCACGATGTAAATCCCGCCCGGCTTCAGAGCGCCATAGACCGCCTTGTTCGCGGCGTTGATGTCGAGGTTGCGGCCGGGATTGTGCATGTCGTGATAGTTCTGCGACGTCCACACCAGGTCGAGCGGTTCGGGGTTCGCGATGGTCGCGAAGTTCGAGATCACGACCTGCACGTTACCGTAATTGGCCGTGTCGGCGACGATCGCAGCAACTGGCGCAGCTGGCGGCGGCTGGCCTTCACGCTGAACGGGCTGGCTGGCGAAGACATAGACTTTTCCCGTTGGGCCGACGGCCTTGGACAGAATGCGGGTCATGTAACCGCCGCCGGGGATCAGCTCGCCGACTTTCTCGCCGGTATGAACTTCGCCAAAGGCGATCATCTCGGCCGGCTTGCGATCCGCATCGCGCGCCGTGTCGGCAGCCGGACGGGCCGGGTCAGCGACGGCGGCAACGATCCACGGCGACGTCGCGGTCGGCGGGGCCGCCATCGTCTGACAGGCGCCGAGGCTGATCAGGGCTGCAAGCGCGATCCCGCGCATCAGGGTGTTGGGCATGCGATGTGTCCTCCCAGACATTTGGCCGACGTCCGTCGGCATCGGGACAGGACTAGCGGAATGAGAGAGGACTCACAATTCAGCCAACCGTGATCAGGCTAGCGATCAAGAACCGGCATCGTGCGCTGCAGACGGCCGCCGATGCGGATCGGCTCGACGCGCACGGCAAGCCCGGTCCTGTCATCGGACTCGATATAAACTCCGCAAAGCGTGGCCGGCCCTTCCGCAGGGGATTTGCGCTCGACCGGCAGGCGCGTCGCCGCGCGCTGAACCAGCGGCCCCTTCTTCATCCCGATCACGCTGTCATAATCCCCACACATGCCAGCGTCCGACATATAAGCCGTTCCGTTCGCGAGGATATGCGCATCCCCTGTCGGCACATGGGTATGAGCCCCAACAACGGCGGTGACGCGACCGTCACAGAAGTGACCCATGATGTATTTCTCGGCGGTCGCCTCCGCGTGGATCTCGACGATGATCGCGTCGGAGACCTGTCCAAGCGGGCATTCCTCAAGCGCCATCTGGACGCCCTGAATGGGATCGTCGAGCGACTCCATGAAGGCCGAGCCGTGGATCTGCACCACGAAAACTCGCTGGCCTTTCGGCGTCGTGAACAGCTGCGATCCACGTCCGGGAATCTGCAGCGTCTTGGGCTAGTTGTAAGGCCGCAGAAGCCGCGTCTCGCGCTCGATATAGACGAGCGCCTCCGATTGGTCCCAGGAGTGATTGCCCAGCGTGATGCAATCGGCGCCGGCGTCGAACAATTCCTGCGCGGTCGACGACGTGATGCCGAACCCGCCCGCCGCGTTCTCGCCATTCACCACCACGAAATCGAGCTGCAGCTCGGACTTCACCCGCGGAAGATGTTCGGAGACAGCGGCGCGCCCAGCGCGGCCAACGACATCTCCGAAAAAGGCCAGACGCATAGTGGCTCCCTGCTGAGCGGCAGGGTCTACAGGAGGCGGGGAGCGAGGGCAAATCGGCGCTTTAGCGCAGCCGGGACAGGCCTCAGTAGACCTGTTCGATCCTGGTTAGCGCCGAGATTTCCGCCCCCCGGCAGAAGAAGCTTATCTTCTTCGGCAGCGGATCCGGAACCGGCTCGCGATAGGCCAGGCGTCCTGGAACCGGTGCGGTCGGCGCGTTGCGGATTTCCAGGATCAGCGTGTCGCCCGTGCTCGCGGGCGACTTCAGCACGATCGCCGTATCGGTCGCCTCGACCAGCCGGATATCGACGCTCAGCATTTGCGGCGCCCGGTTCGGCCCCGGCATGTGGTTCACCCACGCATAAGCCTCAGCAATGCGATGCGGGCACGCGATCTGCGCGAGCGCCTGACCCGTGGTCACAGGCGCCGATGGATCTGCAGCCGGCGCTGGCGTGGCGCATCCGGCCAGTATCAGCCCAAGCAGTAGCGTCTGAACTCGCAAGCGCATCCTCCGAATCACTCGCGATCAGGCTAGCACGATCACCCGCCCTGCTGGGCTGGAACGTCCTGCGGAGGGCGGATCCGCTCGCGACGCTGCCAAAGGGTCCACGCGACATCTGCAAGCAGGCCGATGATCAACAGCGACAGGATTCCAGCAACCGGCGCATTGGTTGCTTCCGCCACGAATACGCGACCGCCAAATGCGATCCACGCGAGCAGCACGCAGCAGGCGATCTTCAGTCCCATGTCGAACATGCGGGTGAGTTCGCGCCAGCGACCTTCGAGGATCAGGACGATGAGAAGAACAAGGCTGGCCATCCAGTACAGCAGGACAACAGGCGCGCGCGTCGCGAGGAAGCCCGGATCGAACGCGAAGACCTGAGCCAGCGGCGCATCGCTGGTCGTGGTCACCGCCCACCAGGCCAGCGCTATCCAGACACCGATTCCGGCAAGCGCCGCAGCGAGCCCCAGCGCATAGAGTGGACGGTTGATCTGACCACGATCGATACGCTTCGGCTTCCAAACGTCAGACGCCGCCGGCCAGCGTTGGCGGATGAAAGCCGCGATCATGGTGACCGTCACCAGGAAGCCCGGCCACCACAAGGCGCCGAGTCCGTAGGTGGTCCACCACCGTCCGAACGCGCTGAGATCGGCCATAGCTGCTGGCAGCGTCCCTGCCCATTGCAGGCCGACGCCGATGAAACTTGCCCACGCGAAGGCGCGCGTGCCATTGGCCGGAATGATCGGCGCGCCCGGCGGATGATAGCGTGCGGCGACCTCGTCGGGATGACCAAAGCCGCGCAGCAACTGGAGCGTCATCTCATCGTCCGGCAAGCGACCGGCATCGGCGCTGCGGCCGCGCAGCTCCTCCTGCAGGAGGGCGCGCAATTCAAAGCCCACATCGTTGCGCTGCCTGGTCGGCAGCCGCTTCATCACGTCGGCGACATAGGATTCGATGAGCGCTTCAGGCTTTGCGAATTGACCCGTCATGTCGAGGCCCTCTTCCTGATGGTGTGTTCGTCGTCGATCAGCCCATCGACAATGCCGACAAGCCCGCGCCAGCTTTGCGTCAGGCTAGCAAAGAGGGTCTCGCCATGAGGGCTCAGCTTGTAATAGCGGCGCGGCGGACCGTCCTCGATGCGCCATTCGCTGGCGAGCAAGCCTTGTCCTTCGAGGCGCCGCAGCAACGGATAGAGCGTGCCTTCCTCAATCGGCATGCCCTGCGCCGCCAGCGCCTGACGCAACGAGTAGCCATATTGCGGTTCACGCAGCTGGGACAACGTCGCCAGCACGATGATCCCGCGACGCAGCTCCTGCTCAAGCTTGGCGCCAACGTCTTCGCTTGTGTCAGGGGGAAGCTTGGCCATGAGCTAGGGAATTCTGACCGTGAGATCCTGGTGTGGCGCCGGGATGACAAAGGTGTCGCCGGACTTCTTGCCGGGGGGATAGGCCGCGCAGGTCTCCATCAGCGTCTCGTCCGGTGTCGAGCACAGCTTGTCGCCCTCGATGCGCCACTTGCCTGTCGACTGCCCCTTCATCGCGGTGAACGTGCCATCGGCCTTGAACGCGATGTCGATCTCGAAATCGGGGAGCACCATCACCACGCCATGGGCAATCACCTCGCGATAGGTGTCGGCATTGGCTGGGACGGTTTGCGAAAGGGCCGGACCGGCGCTGAGGAGCGACCCGACAAGAAGGGCGGAAAAGGCGCGCATTTGACGTTCTCCCTTGGGTCGCGACCTGTGCAACGCACGCTACATAGCGCCACACAGTATAGGCCGTCAAAGGCTTTTGGCGGCCTCCGCTCCGGGTCCCGCCTGCCGCAGACCGACTTTCTGCTTCCCAACAGCGTGAACAGGTCGATCCGGTGTAATCCCCGGGTTAGTTTGCGCGTATGACGACTAGAAGCCGCCGCTGAAGGATATCGTGAGATGGAACTGAAGTTCCGCCGCAACCCGGACTACCAGACCCTTCGTGACGAGGTGACGCCCGAGCGGCTGTTCATGGACCGTCGCCACGTCTTGTCGGCCGCAGGCTTCATCGGCGCCGGTTCGATCCTCGGCGCGTTGCCCGCTTGCTCCGAACCGCAGCAGACGCCAGCAGCGCCTGCCACCGCCTCCGGCCACCCCGCCTCGGGCGCCAAGCTGACGGCGAAGAAGTCCGCTTACGCAGTCGCCGATGCAGCGACCGTCGAGGAAGCTTTCACCGGGTACTGCAATTACTACGAGTTCGGCACCAGCAAGGACGACCCGCCCCGCTATGCCAGCCTGATGAAGACGTCGCCCTGGCAGGTGACGGTCGAGGGGGAAACCGATGCGCCAGGCGCCTATGCGCTGAAGGACCTGATCGATTATTCGAAACTCGAAGAGCGTGTGTATCGCCATCGCTGCGTCGAGGCATGGTCGATGGTCGTGCCGTGGGTCGGCGTGCCGATGAAGGACGTGATCGCGAAGCTCAAGCCGAAGGCGACAGCCAAGTACGTGCAGTTCGTCACC
>CALRWU020000281.1:0-5079 GCA_943371945.1 Azorhizobium sp. AG788 | reverse complement strand
GCCTCAAGCTCGGCCGTGATGTTCGCGTAGTAGCGCGAGGTAACGATCAGGATGCGGGGGGCGTCGGCCATGTCACTCTCCGTCAATGCGGCGCCAGCCCTCGACTGTCAGGCCGTATCCGTCAAGGCCGGGCAGCACGTTGGGACGCGTATTGCTCATCAGGATCATGCGGCGGACGCCAAGATCCTTCAGGATCTGCGCGCCGACGCCGTATTCGCGCAGCGGATGTGGCGGCTCGCCATCGACGGGAGCCTGCCCGCCGAGCGCGCGGGCGATCTCCTCGCCCATGCCCATGCGGACAAAAACGACCACGCCGGGTTCTTCGGCGGCGGAGAGTTTTTCCATGGCGCGGCGGACGAGGCCTTCGCGTTTGCCGGCTTCACCGAGGAAGTCGGACAGGAAGTCCATGCGGTGGACGCGCACGAGCGTTTGGCTGTCGCCCTGGATGCGGCCTTTGACGAGCGCGACGTGTTCGGCGCCATCCAGCGTGTTGCGGAAGACGATGATGCGGAACTTGCCGCCATAGGCGCTTTCGAAATCGCTTTCGATGCGGCGTTCGAGGAAGCGGTCGTGGCGGCGGCGCCAGGCGATGAGATCGGCGATGGTGCCGATCTTGAGGCCGTGCAGTTGGGCGAACGTCACCAGCTCCGGCAGGCGCGCCATCGTGCCGTCGTCGTTCATGATCTCGCAGATGACGGCGGCGGGGTAGAGCCCGGCAAGGCGGGAGATGTCGACGCTGGCTTCGGTGTGGCCGGCGCGGACGAGCACGCCACCTTCGCGCGCGACGAGCGGGAAGATGTGGCCAGGCGAGACGATGTCGTCGGCGCCCTTGGTCGGGTCAACGCCGACAGCGATGGTGTGGGCGCGGTCGTGCGCGGAGATGCCGGTGGTGACGCCCTCTTTCGCTTCGATCGAGACAGTGAAGGCTGTCTTCATGCTCTCGCGATTTTCGCGAGCCATCATGTCGAGCTGTAGCGTGCGGGCGCGATCACGCGTGAGGCAGAGGCAGATCAGGCCGCGGCCATAGCGCGCCATGAAGTTGACGGCGGCAGGCGTCGCGAACTGGGCCGGGATGATGAGATCGCCCTCGTTCTCGCGGTCTTCCGCATCGACGAGGATATACATCTTGCCGTTGCGCGCTTCCTCGACGATTTCCTCGATGGGAGAGATCGCGGCGGAGAAGTCGTATTTTTCGGTGTGGTCTTTCATGGGGTGCGCCATTCCAGCATTCGCGCGACGTAGCGCGCCAGCATATCGACTTCGAGATTGACAGCATCGCCCGCCTTGCGCTGGCCCAGCGTCGTGACCTGCAGCGTGTGGGGGATAAGCGAGACTTCGAACCAGGCGTCTTCACCCTTCCCGCTGACGGCGGAGACGGTGAGTGAAACGCCGTCGAGGGTGACGGAGCCTTTCTCGGCGAAGAAGCGGGAGATGTCGGCGGGTACGGCGACGCGGATCACGCGGCTCTCGCCGACCTGGCGGATTTCGGAGACCGTGCCGAGGCCATCGACGTGGCCGTAAACAAGGTGGCCGCCGAGTTCGTCGCCGAGCTTGAGCGAGAGTTCGAGGTTGACGAAGGTATCGATCTTCCACTGCCCGATAGTGGTGCGGGACAGCGTTTCAGGGATGGCCTCGATATCCCACCACGCGCCCTCGTCGTCTGGCCCGAAATCGACCACCGTGAGACAGACTCCGGAATGCTGGATCGAAGCGCCGAGCTGGAGGTGCTCCGGACGGTAGTTACGGCTGCGGATAGTGATACGGCGCAGGCCGTTGCGCTCCTCAATCAGGGCGACGCGGCCGACATCGGTGACAAGTCCGGTGAACATTCAAACATCCTGAGGCCCGTCCAAAGGCCCTGCGCCAAAGCCGCTACGCCGGTCCGGGCGGTCTGACAACCGCCATGCCGCCACAGGTAGGGTTAGCTCGGCTGAAGGCCAAGCGGCGGGTTGGTTTTTGGTCAACAATCTCGAGATTTCGGTTTGGCTGGAGGGGGGGGCCGGGAGAGTCCCCGCGCCGCTCTCGTGGTTTAAGGGCCTAACGGCGAACGTAGGTTTCCCAGAGATCAGGGCCGAGTTCGCGGACGCTGGTGCGTTCGAACCCTGGCGCGGCGGTTAGCGTTTCGAGGCCGAGGTTACCGAGGCAGGGACGGCCGTCGCCGCCGAGCAGGATCGGCGCGCGGAACCATTCGATGCGGTCAACGAGATTGGCGCAGATGAAGGCGGCGGCGAGCTGGCCTCCGCCTTCGATCATCATGGACGTCACCCCTGCCCGCGTGGCGCTGTCCATCATGGCGGGGAGCGAGATGCTGGCAGAGCCTTCACCGGCGGGAAGCATCCAGAATTGCAGGCCGCGGGTGGAGGGCCAGCCCTTGGCGTCGAGATCGGTTGTCTCCAGCGTAGCAATGGCGACGGGGCCGATCTCCAGCGTCGAGAAGAGTTTGGCGCTGGGCGGAGTGCGGCCACGGCTGTCGGCGACGATGCGGAGGGGTTGCTTTGCAGGAGCGGGATCAAGACGGGCGGTCAGCAGCGGATCATCGGCCAGCACGGTTTCCGAGCCGACGACGACGGCATCATGATTGGCGCGGAGGTGGTGGACTTCGGCGCGGGCGGCCTCGCCGGTGATCCACTGGCTCTGGCCATTCGCTAGGGCGATGCGGCCATCGAGCGATGTGGCGAGCTTGAGCGTGACGGTGGGCAGCTCAGGAGACTTGGCGCCGCTCAAGCGTCATCCTCGTCATGCGGTTGCGAGGCGATGAAGGCGGCGAAGTCAGCTGGGGATTTGAAATCCTTGTAGACCGACGCGTAGCGGATGAAGCCGACGGGATCGAGCTGGTTCAGGTTTTCCATCACCATCTCGCCAATGTCGGACGTCTTGATCTCGTTCTCGCCCATATTCTCGAGCTGGCGGACGATGCCGGAGATCATGTGGTCGAGCTGGTCGTCGGTGACGGGGCGTTTCTGCAGCGCGATCTTGAGCGAGCGGCGGAGCTTGTCGCGTTCGAAGACGGCTTTGCGGCCATCGCGTTTGACGACGATAAGGTCGCGCAGCTGCACACGTTCGAAGGTGGTGAAGCGGCCGCCGCAATTGTTGCAGCCACGGCGGCGGCGGACCGCGTTGTCTTCTTCAGCGGGACGGCTGTCCTTCACGACCGAGTCTGCAGTTCCGCAATACGGACAGCGCAATCGTTACTCCTGATCAGCCCCAGGGAGCTGCATAGATCGGGAAGCGCGCGGTGAGCGCCTTCACTTCTTCGCGGACTTTCGCTTCGACGGATGAGGTATCGCCGCCCTTGGCGAGCGCGTCGACGATCTCGGTCATCCAGAGGCCGACCTGCTTGAACTCGCCCGTGCCGAAGCCGCGCGAGGTAGCGGCGGGCGAGCCAACGCGGACCCCCGACGTGACCATCGGCTTTTCCGGATCGAATGGCACGCCGTTCTTGTTGCAGGTGATGAAAGCGCGCTCGAGTGCCTTCTCGGTGTCGTTGCCCTTCACGCCTTTGGGGCGGAGGTCGACCAGCATCAGGTGGGTGTCGGTGCCGCCGGAGACGATGTCGAGGCCGCCGGCTTTCAGCGTCGAGGCCAGCATGTGGGCGTTGTCGATGATGGCTTGTGCGTAAGCCTTGAAGGAGGGCTTCAGCGCTTCGCCGAAAGCCACGGCCTTGCCGGCGATGACGTGCATCAGAGGGCCGCCCTGGATGCCGGGGAACACGGCCGAGTTGATCTTCTTGGCGATGGCTTCGTCATTGGTGAGCACCATGCCGCCGCGCGGTCCGCGCAGGGTCTTGTGCGTCGTGGTGGTGACGACGTGTGCGTGGGGCAGCGGGCTGGGGATCAGGCCGGCGGCGACGAGGCCCGCGAAGTGAGCCATGTCGACCATGAAGATCGCGCCGACTTCATCCGCGATGGCGCGGAAGCCGGCGAAATCGATGGTGCGCGAATAGGCCGAACCGCCCGCGATGATGATCTTGGGAGCGGACTCCTTCGCGACCTTGCGGACGTCGTCGAGATCGATGCGGCCGTCCTGCAGGCGGACGCCATAGGCATGCGCCTGGAACCACTTGCCCGACTGGTTGACCTTGGCGCCATGCGTGAGGTGGCCGCCGGCGTCGAGGCTCATGCCGAGGATGCTGTCGCCCGGCTTGATCAGCGCCGTGAAGACGGCCTGGTTGGCCTGGCTGCCCGAGGACGGCTGGACGTTGGCGAACGCGCAGCCGAACAGCTGTTTGGCGCGGTCGATGGCGAGGGTTTCGACCTCGTCCACGAACTCGCAGCCGCCATAGTAACGCTTGCCCGGATAACCTTCAGCGTACTTGTTTGTGAGGAGCGACCCCTGCGCCTGGAGGACGGCGCGGGAGACGATGTTCTCCGAGGCGATCAGCTCGATCTGGTCGCTCTGGCGATGCTGTTCCTCGCCGATCCATTTCGCGATGACGGGGTCGGCTTCGGCCAGTCCGGTCGAAAAGAACCCTTTCGTCAGGGTGTTCGACTGGCTCATCGGCGCGACTCCCAATGCTTCGAGGCGGATTGACCGGGCGATACGGGGTCGCCTGCCCCTTGGCAAGGGCAAGGGCTTTCCCCGCGTTTACCAAGGTAAATTCCGGGGCAGAACGACGCGATTGAGTATTCGAGATTAATCTCCGGGCAGCAACTTGGTAGTTTGCTATGCATGTCCCGGGGCCGGGGAACTAGAATGTGGCCTCGGAGCTGGTGGGAAGTTGTCATGCAAGACGAGACAGGTAATTCACCGCCCAGTGGCGGGGAAATTCTTCGAATGACTTCGGAGATTGTTGCGTCGTTTGTGGCAAACAACGCCGTCACCGCCGAAACTCTGCCAGACGTCATCAGGTCTGTTTACAAGACTGTTTCGTCCCTGTCGGGCGCGCCGGAGCCGCGCGCCGAGGACCGTCCAAAACCCGCCGTTCCGATCAGCAAGTCTGTCGGGGACGACTACATCGTCTGCCTCGAGGACGGGAAGAAGCTGAAGATGCTGAAGCGCTATCTGCGCTCGCGCTTCAACATGAGCCCGGATGACTACCGCCGCCGCTGGGGCCTGCCCGCGGATTATCCGATGGTGGCG
>CALRWU020000280.1:0-5079 GCA_943371945.1 Azorhizobium sp. AG788 | reverse complement strand
GAACGGCCACGCCGGCCGGATCGTAGTGGATCTCGTTCACCACTTCTGGCGAGTCGATCGTATGTCCGCGCAGCTTCAAGGCGTGCTCGGCAAAGTACGAGATATTCAAGGCTGCGCGCGGCACCACACGCTGCTGGTTACCGGTTTGTAGCGATCCATTGTCCATCGTTTCGACGGCCGCCAGGTCAGCCACCCGCGCTTTGATACCTTCGGCGAACCGCTGGAGAATTGGCGCACGCCCTTCCGGACCCAGAGCGGCCCACTTGGGAAAAGCGCGGCGCGCTGCAGCGATGGCCAGCTCTGCCTCGGCGGCGCCACCCGCCGAAACCTCGGCTAGATCGGAACCATCTATCGGCGAACGGTTCGTGAAACGGTTGCTCGATGAAACCCGTTTGCCATCGATGAAATGATCGGTGGAGACCTCAACACCCGCAACAGTTACCCGACTTTTGGACAAGGTCATCTCCGCGGAAGAGGATTGGCTTCGCTTAGCGGTATTAAGCCGATCCCGCTGGTTGCGGTCAACTTATTTTTGATGTCTACTCATTTTTATGAGTTGAAAGACCCGCTGATGTATCGCAGTATTCTTGAAATATTGGGCTTTTGTAGCGGTGTCGCAGTTGTGATGGCACTCATTTTTCGGAGCTTCTAATGCGGAGACTGCGAGTTCGGGAACTGCTTGCCGATGATCGGCTGGTTCTCAACGGCTGGTCGGTGATCCCCGGCAGCTTCCTCGCGGAGGTTATGGCGTCTCTGGAGTGGGATTCACTGACCGTCGACGCTCAGCACGGCATGATCGGGCATGCCGACATGGTCGGGATGCTCCAGGCTATTTCTACGACTGAGCTCACGCCCATGGTCCGTCTCGCAGGCAATGATCCGGTCCTGATCGGGCAAGCACTGGATGCCGGCGCGATGGGGCTGATCTGCCCCCTCGTCAATTCGCCCGAAGAAGCGGCGGCCTTTGTTGCCGCGAGCCGGTACCCCCCGCACGGCATTCGCAGCTCGGGCGCGACCCGCGCCATGATCTATGCAGGCTTCGACTATGGCCGCGACGCGAACGAAAAGGTGCTTCGCTTCGCGATGATTGAAACTGCAGAAGCGCTTCGAAAGGTCGATGAGATCGCCGCAACGCCCGGCCTGGACGGGCTGTATGTCGGCCCCTCAGATCTCTCGCTTGCTCTCGGCGGAAGCGAGGGCATGAACAAGGCTGAGCCTCACATGATCGAGGCTTATGAAACCATTGTCAGCGCCTGCAAGAAGCATGGCCTCACGGCGGGAATTCATACCGGGGTTCCGGCGTTTGCGGCGCGCATGGCCGAAATGGGATTTCGCTTCATCACATTGGTCGGCGATTTCAACTTCATCCTCGCGGGCCGGACGGTCATTCGCGAAACGCGCACCCTTCTTAACACCCCCAAGCAGTGACTAGAGGCCCAGCATGATCATCACGAGCAACGACGCGATGGACGCTGCGCGTCGCCTTCACGAGGCCGAGCGCACCAAGGTCCGAATTCCACAACTCTCCCGGCAATTCCCTGACATGACGATGGCGGATGGCTATGCCATTCAGACGGCGTGGCTCGATATCAAACGCGCCGAGGGCCGCAAGACCATCGGCTACAAGATTGGCCTCACGTCGCGCGCCATGCAGATTAACTCGCAGATCAACGAGCCGGACTATGGCGCGCTGCTGGACGACATGCTCTTTTCTGAGGGCTCGGACATTCCAACCAGCCGCTTCATCAAGCCGCTGATCGAGGTTGAGCTTGCTTTCATGCTCAAGCACCCCCTCGCCGGCCCGAGCGTCACGCTGTTCGATGTACTCGCCGCGACTGAATACGTAACACCAGCCTTGGAAATCATAGACCTGCGCGTTCAACCGGTCGATCCCGAAACGAAAGCGATGGCCAAGGCACTCGACACGATTTCAGACAACGCCGCCTGTGCGGGCGTCATTCTGGGCGGTCGCCCCGTCAAGCCTGACGCAGTTGATCTGCGGTGGGTTGGCTGCCTACTGCACCGCAATGGCGTCATCGAGGAGACAGGCCTTGCAGCCGGTGTGTTGAATCATCCGGCGACAGGCATCGCTTGGTTGGCTAACAAATTTGCACCGTTCGACACCAAGCTTGAACCCGGCCAGATCCTTCTGTGCGGATCATTCACGCGTCCGGTCTTCGCTAGGCCAGGCGACGTCTTCCATGCTGACTACGGTGCGCTGGGCGGCATAGGAGTGAGATTCACTTGATAGAACTGTCAGATTAAGTCGGTTAGGTTCTGCTGGGCTTTAGCGATGGCGGTTGCCGTCACGCGACCGCCCTGCTCCAGACAGATTCCGAGCGCGCTCGCAACACGCGCATGGCGCGGCGGCTCAACAGATGCCGCTGGATGTTGAACACATTGTAGACCGCTGCATGCGTCTCGAGAAAACGCTGAGTAGATGATGCACTCTTGAAGCCCTGCATCTTCCGTTCGCGTCGTCGAATGTTGAGATGCGAGTTTTCCGCGCGATTGTTTTCGCGCAGCCGCCCTGGTCTGTGCCGGTCGCTAAGACCTATGAGGCGAAGAGCTGACCCGTAAGACGCGAGCCCATCAGTGACGATGACGTCGGGTTGGACCTGCTGGTTTTTCAATAGCCGTCGCAGGAATCGAACAGCCGCTCCGGTATCGCGCCGTTTCTGCACGATCATGTCCATAACCTCGCCTTCGTCGTCGACCGCGCGCCAGATCCACACGCGTTCGCCTGCAATCGTGGAGACCATCTCGTCCAAGTGCCAGCGTGGTGATGGTGGGAGTTTGCGTCGACGGAGATTGGCGGCGATCTTTGGACCAAACTTGATCGTCCAATAGCGGATCGTTTCATACGACACATCGACACCGCGTTGCGCCATCAGTTCTTCTACGTCTCGCAGGCTGAGCGTGAAGCGGAAGTACAGCCAAACAGCATACTGAATCACGGCCGGCGGGAAGCGGTACCGCTTGTACGAAATTCGCGCCATTGGGGTCTCCGGGAGGCCAATAAACTCAGGCCGCACCAGAGACTGGTTAGCATTGGTCTGACAGCACCGCGAACGCTGCGGTCCTTCGCCGAGGGGGATCACGCAATCCAGTTACGCGTGAGGTAGTTGTGCAACACGCAGAACTTGCCACTTCTATCCCGATGCGGCCCATAGACGGATCAGATGATGAAATCTCGAGTGTTGGAAACACTGTTCTTCGCCAACGCAATAGTTCTGCTGGCTCATCAGATAGACGCTGCATTCTGGCATGAATGGGTCCTTTTTGGCTTGCCGGGCGGCATCCAGTTTTTTCTGCTGTTGAACCTGCCCATCATCGCGCTTGTGATCTACGGCCAGCGCTCTCTCGCGCTGGGACGCCCGAGCGGAAAAGCTGTTTCCTGGGCGCTTGCCGCGTCAGGTCTCTTCGCGGCCGTCTTCCATGGCTTTCATCTCCTGAGAGGAGACGAAGCATTCCGATTGCCGTTCTCACTGACTCTTCTGGTGGCGACGTTCGTGCTCTCGGTCGGACAAGCGCTGAGCCTAATGCTCTTGAAGGACGGCGATGCCGGCGACCACCAGAAAGGTGAAATCTGACGCGTCATGAGATGCCAAATTCGGCCGCCTCCGCGGAGCCGCTGGATGTTGCCCACGGCAATGTCGATTCAGTTTGGCCAATCGACGATGATGCTGCGTTGCGGCGGTTTATCGCCCAAAAACCGCCGTATGCGGCTTACGCAAAGCCGTTCAAGTCAGGCGAGGTTCCTGAACGTTGCATTCGCCCGGGCTATGATGATTCCGGCCGCCGAGATCAGGGCGTCCACGACGCCGATGCTCTTGCCGCTCCGGATTAGGCGCGGCGACACCTGCAACCACTCGCCGACTTTGCCTGTGGCGACAAAGTCGACGTGCAAGCTCAGCGTGACAACACCGGGCGTGTCCGGCAACGCGGCGGCGTAGGACAGGCCCATCGCGTTGTCCGCCAGCGCCGCGATCACGCCGCCATGAACCATGCCGCGGGAGTTGCAATGCGCCGCCGTCAGATACGCGCCGATGTCGATAGCACCGGTCCCAGCGCGCCTGGAATAGAGGGGCTCCCAAGGGTCTGTGACGGGGCTTTTGCGAAAGTGCGGGACGAAACCGTCAGGCGCGTCAGGCATGGGAGCAATCCGTCATTCGCATCACCCCAGTCATGACGAGGCCCCTTGTTGAAAAGCCAGAATGGCTTCCAGCACACGCTCCGGCGCCTCCAATTCCGGCGTGTGTCCGAGGTCGACTAAGGAGACACAGTGCGCCGAAGGAACCAGTCGCCGAATCGTGTGCCTGTTGTCGGACGGGTGAGACTGATCGGCCTCCCCCCAAATCGACAGCACCGGCTGGGATGGGGCTGCCAGAACGACACGCTCGTCCATGTAGCACTGGTAGGCGCTCGCTAGCGACCATTGCGCGCCATGCTTGAAGGACCGCGACGCGCATTGGCAAAACGACGGGATCATCTCGCGACTGCCGACGGACAGCGCGTACCAGTCCGGCATCCGCTTGGACGCAAGGCGCTTCATGACGAGCTGCCCAATGATCGGATTGGCCAGGATACGCTTGGGGTCGCGTCGGGCTTTCCAGAGCGCGAAGGCCGCCACGTCGCCGGTTTGAATAAGCGCCAAGTGTGAACAAAGCTCCGGATTGCGCAACGCGATATCAATGCCAGCTAGTCCGGCGACGCACGAAAACGCGAAGATCGCATGCTCCCCCGCGACCGCGCGCAAAAACTGGGCAAGCTCGTCGTTAGTTTCTCGAAAGCCGAAGCCAAAGTCGTCAGAAACAGCGGAGAATCCCATCGCCGGAAGTTCGATGATGATGACGCGGAATTCGCGTGCAAATGCATCCACAAGCGCATCGTAGGTTTCTAGCGTCATCGGAGGATCAGCGGTGAATACGATCGTGTCGCCCGCCCCGGCTTCGCGATAGCGAAATTGCACCTTTGTGGTTTTGTAGAACGAAACGCCCTGTGAGGCCGAAGCTGGCCACCCTTCCTTGAAACGGCGCATACGCCTTTGAGCGCCCATCGTATCGAGGCGAACGCCGA
>CALRWU020000279.1:0-5087 GCA_943371945.1 Azorhizobium sp. AG788 | reverse complement strand
GAGGTTTTCGGGCACCTTGTCGAAGATGACGCGAACGGGCAGGCCGTCATCGCGCAACACTTCGATCCGGTCGCCGATCTTCAGGACGACGCCATTGTTGGTGGCGAGCACTTCGGCCTGCTCGCGTGTTTCCTGGCCGTTGGCGGGATTGACGCGGACGATGGTGACGACGCTGCCGACCGCTTTTTCCATGAGCTTGGCGGGCGTCAGCAGGTCGAAGTCGAAATTCTGTTCGACGATCGAGACGCCGTTGGCGGAGAGCGAGACTGTCTCCGGGCGGATCTGACCCGAGACTCCTGCGAATTCGATGCGCTGCCTGCCGCCGGTGAGATCAATCGGACGTTTGTCCTGCACCAGGGCCAGATCGTCCGCATAGATCGTAACGGCGAGCGCCTTGTCCTGAGCGAATGCTGCTGGCGCGAAGGCGGGCAAGCCAAGCAAAGCGCATGCTGCAACTGCGGTGACGGCCAGCTTCATGATGATCCCTCCGACGTGATGGGAGGAGATTACACAGGTACTCTAGCCCGTGGGAAGGAGAATTCGCGGCGTTCCTGTGTTCAACGGCACAGAAACGCCCCAGTGGCTCTTCGGCAACGCTTTCACACAGCCTTCAAACGCGCGTGGCGCTTCTTGCCGACGGACAGACGGGCTGTGCCGTTCCCGTGCCGGTCGCCCTGCCAATGGCAAGGTCGGGCAGTGACGCTGGTCGTTATCGCGGACGAAGAAGATGCACTTTGCCATCGTCTCGTTCGATTCGGAATGCGCCGATGTCTGGCACGATTTCATCTCGCGAGTACAATTTTCCCGTATAGGGATGTGCGCCATTTATTCGAACGGCATGCTTCTCGATTAGGGCTATTGCTTCAGCCAGCGAACTTGCGATCCTCGCTTTCAGAATGAGCCGCTCTGCAGATCGCCTTTGCCAATTTCGATCACCTGCCCACTTAAACTCTATAATTGGAACAAGAGTTTGATCGTGTGAGCGAACGACAGGCTTTACCAGTCTAAATTCCTTCTTCCCCTTTTGAATTATAAAGGCGTCCACCAACGTCGACACGTCGTCTATATCGAAGAGTTGTCCGACAATCGGTCGTTGTTCATTTATACGGATGCCGTTTTGCTCGATCAGCCGGCGAGCCTCCCCCATAGATTTGGCCAAGCCGGAAGCGTGCACCAACGCCTCTGCTGTTCGCAGCGAGAATTTTCCATCGGACCCACCCCAGTCAATTTCTTCGGTCGGTAGATCGACCGTTGCTACTTTATTGCCAAAGTTCGACTCTGCCAGCGCTGCGGCGTTTCTCGCTTCTTCCTCACCATGCAGCATTCCGGTCGCGACATCGGCGAGGCGTTTCTTCGCGTCGTTGATGGCGGCGCCTTCCGCCTTGGCATGCTCGCTGATTTCGCTTTCGGGCAAATCCGTGAACAGGCGCATGAAGCGGACGACGTCGGCGTCCTCGGTGTTGCGCCAGAACTGCCAGTAGTCGTACGGCCTGCGCATCTCGGGGTTGAGCCAGACGGCGCCATCGGCGGTCTTGCCCATCTTGCCGCCGCTGGCCGTGGTGATCAGAGGCGTGGTGACGCCGAACACGTGCTTGTCGACGATGCGACGCGTGAGGTCGATGCCGTTGACGATGTTGCCCCACTGGTCGGAGCCGCCCATCTGGATGCGGCAGTCATAGGTGCGGGCGAGCTCCATGAAGTCGTAGGCCTGGAGCAGCATGTAGTTGAATTCGAGGAAGGTGTACGGCTCGTTGTTGCGGAGGCGGCGGTCCACCGTCTCCTGTGCGATCATCTTGTTGATCGTGAAGTGCTTGCCGTAGTCGCGCAGGAACTCAATGTAGTTGATGCGGTCGAGCCATTCGGCGTTGTCGATCATGATCGCGTCGGTGGTCTTCGGATCGAATGCATTGCCGGGCGCGAACTTCAGGAAGGGTTCGAAGTTCGTCTTGATCAGCGCCATGTTGGCCGCGATCTCTTCGACCGTGAGGATGGGGCGCGATTTTTCCTTGTCGGTCGGGTCGCCGACTTTCGTGGTGCCGCCGCCCATCAGGACGATGGGTTTGCCGCCGGCCTGCTGCAGGCGGCGCAGGTTCATGATCTGCACCAGCGATCCCACGTGCAGCGACTTCGCGGTGGCGTCGAAACCGCTATCGCCGGTGGGCACCCCTGAGGCCGCGTAGGCGTCAAGACCCTTCTCGTCGGTCAGCTGGTAGACGTGGCCGCGACCGATCATTTCCCGGAGGAAGGCGGACGTCTGGGCGGAAGGATCGAGGGTCACGAGAGAGGCTCCTGGTAGGTCGTGTCGACCGGAGGCCATCTCACATAGCCGCCGGATTGGGCGGCATGCTGGGTCGCACCGCCGCTAGATGAGCGAGCGGCAGTAATACGCGGAGAGGGTGGCGCGGTGCGACATGAGTGGGGTGATACGGGCGCCCTTCCGACCGGTCAAGTCGCGCCCGGTCGGCGGTCTAGCGCCGGTTCTGCGCCAGCGCCGCGCACGAGGAGAAGCCGATCGGGCCTTGTTCGTCGTGCAGCCTGCAGTGGCCGAGGGCGACGCCTTCGGCGCTTTGATGGTCAGCGACTTCGTAGCCGATCCATTCGCCGACAGGCTCGCGGTGAAGGTAGAGCGTCACGTCGGAATTGATGAAATCGAGCCCGGTCTCCGAGCCGTTCGCCGTCGGGCTGGTGTAGTCGACGCCGGTGGCGACGCGGCTGAACGGCGTATAGGGCTCGCCGCCCACGAGCGGGCGAACTTCGCGCAGCCAGGTGCGGCGTGGTCCGGGCGCGCGCAGACCGTGTGTGGGGGTGACGCCGGGCGGGAGGATGGGGCGCATCTCCCATTTGTCGGTGAACGGCTTTTCAGGCGGCGGGACCTGGGCTGGCGGCGGCGCGTCCCATTTTGGCGGCGACCAGAGCGTTGCCTCGGGCTGCTGACCGCGGCGGAGCAGCTGGCATGAGGCGCGAGCCGATGAGATGCCGCCGGAGAACAGCTCGGCCTCAACGACCTTGATACGCCCACCCTGGCGCACGAGCCGGGTGGTGACAGTGATGGGATCGAGATCGGGCAGGCGGTAGAGATCGGCGGTAAGCCGCGTTGGCCGCAGGTTGGGTTCGCCGAACTGCTGTTCGATCACATGCGCGAACAGGCCGATCATCACGCGCGCATGCAGATTGCCGGTCGGCTTCCACCAGCCATTGGCTCGCAGGGTCGGCGTGTAGACGTCGCCGTCGCGATGGAAGAAGGGCTCGGGCGTGTCGGACATGGCGTGACGACCGGAGGCTGGCGTCAGCTCTGCGGTTTGGGGGCCGGGAGTTTTGCGGCGTCCTTGATCGCTTTTGCCTCAGCGGCCTCCTTCTGCGCCTTCTCGAACGCCTTCATGCGCTTCTTGAGATAGACGGAGGAGATCTTCTCGAGCTCTTCGAGCTTGCCCTGGAAGAAGTGGTTGGCGCCGGGGACGTTGGCGCGCTCGATCACTTCGCCCTTCTGGACGCGCACCTTGGTGAGCGAGCGGTCGATGTCGGAGGGCGGGGCGACGATGTCCTTCTCGCCGGCGAGGATGATACCTGAGGCCGGGCACGGCGCGAGGAAGGCGAGGTCGTAGTGGTTGGCCGGGGGCGCGACGGCCACGAAGCCGTCGATCTCCGGGCGACGCATCAGAAGCTGCAGGCAGATGTAGGCGCCGAAGCCGGAGCCCGCGACCCAGCACTGGCTCGGCGCTTCGTTGATCTGCTCGAGGTGATCGAGCACGTAGGCGGCGTCGGAGAGTTCCGCCACGCCGGCGTCGAACGTGCCCTGGCTGCGACCAACGCCACGGAAGTTGAAGCGCATGGTGGAGAAGCCGTGGGCGGCGAACATCTCGAACAGCGTGATGGTCACCGGGTCCTGCATGGTGCCGCCGGCTTTCGGGTGGGGGTGCAGGATAAGGGCGATGGGCGGGTTTTCACCGGGCGCCTGCGTGTAGCGGGCCTCGATCCGGCCTGCGGGTCCGGAAATGATAAGTTCGCCCATGATGCGCTCGCCGTGGCTGTCGGAACTGGCGCTAAGGGAAGTGATGCGCCCAAGGGGGCCGACAAACACTATTTCGGGTTCGGAATTCAAGCTTTTCGTGTGATCCGCCCCAGATTGGGGAGCGTAACCACCTTGGCCCCGGGGTATTTCCCCCGTGCGGGCCAAGACTGGGAGCAGTCATGAGGGTTAGTTCCAAGGGGCGTTATGCCGTCGTCGCGCTGGTAGATGTAGCGCAAAATTCGTCCGTCCGGCCCGCCTCACTTGCAGATGTGGCGCAGCGCCAGAAGATTTCTCTGTCATATCTGGAGCAACTTTTTGCTCATTTGCGCCGTGCCGGGCTGGTTGCGGCGTCGCGAGGGCCGGGTGGTGGTTATCGTCTTCAGCGTCCCGCGGCCGAGATCAGTGTCGCAGACGTGTTCCAGGCAGTCGAGGATGTCGCCAATACGCCGAGCGAGGGCGGTGCACGCGACTGGTCGGAAGGCCCGGCGGCTGAGCTGTGGGCGGCCCTGGATGGGCATATTTACCGCTTCCTGGCCAAGACCAGCCTTGCCGAGCTGATCTCTGACAAATCCGTGGGGGCCCCGGCTTTCCGGACGGTTCCCGAAGGGCGGGCAGCCCTGTCGGACGCAGACAAAGTGGCGTAAGAGCCGGGGCATGAGCCCCGGCCATCGCATCTACGCAGACTACAACGCGACAGCCCCCCTCCGCCCCGAGGCGAAGGGGGCTGTTCTTCGTGCGCTGGAGATCACCGGGAACCCGTCGTCAGTGCATGGCGAGGGGCGGAAGGCGCGGGCGCTCGTCGAGGGCGCGCGGGAAGCGGTAGCCGCGGCGATCGGCGCATGCCGGGATGATATCGCGTTCACGAGCGGTGGGACTGAGGCGGTCGGCGCTGTGCTGCGCGGTGTGCTAACCAGTTCAAGTGTGGGGCCGCTTTACACGTCCGCCCTTGAACATGATGCCGTGATCTCCCTTGTCGAGGAATCCAACCGCGAGAATGCGGAACACAACGCGCTGATGATGCAGTGGCTGGACAGCGAAGACCAAGCGAACGAATTCGATGAGCGCATGCGAGCGTTGG
>CALRWU020000278.1:0-5095 GCA_943371945.1 Azorhizobium sp. AG788 | reverse complement strand
GACCTCGGCCTATTCCACCAAGATGCGGTCCTACCTCAAGTACAAGGGCGTCGCCTTTGACTGGACCCCGCGCACGGAGGAGTCCGAGGAGGAGATCAAGCGCGTCTCCCGCTTCCCGACGCTGCCGGTCCTGGTCACGGCCTCCGGCTTTGCCGTCCACGACACCACGCCGATGATGGAAGCACTCGAGGCTGACAGCCCCGAACCTTCCGCCATGCCGGCCGATCCTGCGCTCGCCTTCCTCGTCTGCGTGCTCGAGGAATATGCCGACGCCTGGCTCGCCAAGACGGTCTTCCACTACCGCTGGACCCGCAAGAAGGATCAGCGCCTCGCCGCCCAGCGTTCGATCGATGACTACTATGTCACGACGACGCCAAGCTCTGCCGACCGCAAGGCCGCCGAGGAGCGCGCCATCGAAACCATGGGCGCCCAGCTCAAGACGATGCAGCTCGAAGGCGAGCTCGGCGACGTCCTCGAGAAATCGCTCAAGCGTTTCGTCCGCCTGCTCGACGAGCACCTCAAGAAACACCTCTTCATCTTCGGCGAGCGCCCCTCGATGGCCGACTTCGCCATCGCCGGCCAGCTGATCCAGATGCTGAAGGATCCGACGCCCGCAAAAGTCATCGAGAAGGAAGGCCCCTTCGTCGTCAAATGGTGCGAGTTCATGGCCGCGCCGACGGCATCCGGTCCGTTCGCCGCCCTCGACGATCTCAAGGAAACCCTCGCCCCCATCTTCAAGGATGACCTCGGCGTGTTCTTCCTGCGCTGGGCTGCCGAAAATCTCGAAAGCTCGCTCGCCGGCGCCGAAACCTTCACTGTCACGCTCGGCAAGGATGACGTCGCGCTCGTGCCGTTGCGCTCGGCTGCGCGGTCTTTCCGCGAGCTGCGCCGCAAATTCGTCGGCGCCCAGGCGATCGAAGCGTTGAAAGCCTTCACCGACGGCTCTGAAACCACCACCTACCTGCTGCGTCCGCAGCGCGTCGACATCGCGCCAGCTCCCGCCGCTGTTCCTGCTGAAGCATCCGAAGCCGTCGCTGTTCCCGAAGCCGGCGAGTCCGAAGCTGGCGAAGCGAAAGGCGGCAAGCGCCGTCGTCGCCGTCGCCGTGGCGGTCGTGACCGCGCCGAAGGCGGCGCTGCCGAAGCCTCCGCCGACGCAGGCGAGTCCGATGGCGATGAAGCAGGCGACGACGCGGTCAGCGACGATGCCGCACCGGAAGCGCCGCAGCTTGATGCCGACGCCCCCGCGGACGACTCAGAGCACTAGGACGCGGCTGAGCGACCGTGATGGATCAGTTTCAACTCCTGCTGAATTCGCCGGCCAATCTCGCGATCCTGGTCGCCAACATCGTCCTGTCGTCGATGGTGTTCGGCAATGTGCGTCTGATGGATCGCTTGCTGTTCGATGTCGGCCGCATGCGCCGCAACAAGGAATGGTACAGGGGCGTCACCTCCGCCTTCATCCATGGCGACCCGTTCCACCTGTTCATGAACATGCTCGCGCTGTTCTTCTTCGGGCCGATCATCGAGTACAGCTTCGGACCGCTCAGCTTCCTCGGCATCTATTTCGGCTCGCTGCTCGGCGGCTCGCTGTGGACGTGGATGGAGCATTTCAAGGACTCGAACTACAAGGCGCTCGGCGCCTCCGGCGCGATCTCCGGCCTCACCTCGGCCATCGCCCTGTTCGCGCCGTTCTCGACCATCTACGCCTTCTTCGCGATCCCGATGCCGCTGATCGTCTTCGCCGGCGCCTATATCGTGTGGTCTGCCGTCGCCAGCTCCACCGGCGTGCGTGACGGCATCGGCCACGCGGCCCACCTTGGCGGCGCGCTCGCCGGCATCGCCATCGTCTGCATCTTCTGGCCCGAAGCCCCGCAAAGCATGATCGACCAGATCATCGACAAGGCCCGCGGTCTCTAGCGTATCCGGGCGCGACAGACGCTGCGCGGTCTGTTACGGGTCAAAAAAAGGGAGAATCGCATGATCCGTCTGTCAGCCGCCATTATCGCCTTCGCAGGCTTCGCCAGCCTCTCCGCCTGTGGCGCTGGCGGCAGCGAGTTCGCCACCAAAGCCACCGCCGCCTGCGTCAAGGATCAGGGCGAGGCGGCTGCCGCCAAGTGCGGTTGCCAGGCTCGCCTCATCGAGCAGGCCCTCAATGACAAGGAGAAGAAATTCCTTCTCACCACGATGACCGCTGCGGAAATGGGTCCCGAGGCTGGTATGAAGGCGCTCACCGATTCCGGGCTCACCCTCGCGGACATGGCCGGCATGGGCGCCAAGATGCAGGGCCTCGACGCCCGCGTCGAAGCGGAATGCAAATAGCGCGACGCGCTTTCAATCCAAAAGAAAAGCGGCGCATCCGTTGGGGTGCGCCGCTCTCTTTGGTGGGATCCAGCCCCGCCGTTCCGGGGGGAGGGAGAAGGCCAGGCGGCTCACCACCCATTCGCCGTGCAAATAACCAGCGGACAGATTTCTAGATCGGCATTGCCATCCGCTGATTCAAGACCTCCGCTGTTACGCCGCGGACGCTTTCTTGCCGCCTTCGATCACCTGCGGCTTGGAGGTCTCGCCGATGGAAATCTTGCGCGGTTTCATGGCCTCCGGCAGCTCGCGTTTCAGCTCGATGCGGAGAAGGCCGTTCTGCAGTTTGGCGCCGCTGACGACGACGTGATCGGCGAGTTGGAAGCGACGGACGAAGCCGCGCTCGGCAATGCCGCGATGGAGGAATTTGCGATCCGCCTCGCCGCCGTCTTTCTTGCCGACGACGACCAGCTGGCCTTCCTTCACTTCAAGGTCGAGGTCGCCCTCGCCGAAACCGGCCACGGCCAGTTCGATCGCATAGGCGTTCTCGTCCTCGATCGACTGCTCGATATTGTAAGGGGGATAGCCTTGCATGCCATCAAGCCGGGAAGCAGTGTCGATCAGGCTCGCAAGCCGATCAAAACCAACAACAGTGCGGTACATGGGGGAAAAATCGAAAGAGCTCATGTCTGTCCTCATTATTGAAGCAACAGGCGGGCGCGACCATCCAGAAACAGAAAGTCGTCCGCTGTAGTTTGAGTTCGAAGCCCGTTCACGGCGCCACCGCATGGTCTGCGCCTCGGTCTCCAAGGCCCGCATTCGCAGCGCCTCGTTCACTCAGTTGGGAACGCCCCTCCGGGTGGTCAAGTGATCCCAAGTGGATAAAGTCAGCTCCAGATTCGGCGACACATCGGTGGGATAATCTCATGAAATCAGCTCATTTCCTTCTTTCCCTGGCGGCGCTCGGTCTGGCCGCCGCCTGCAGCGGCGAGACGCCCGCACCTGCAGCTCCCGCTGTTCCAGAAGCGCCCAAGATCGCAGAAGGCAGCCTCGAATGGGCGGTCGCTGGCAGTTGGCGGCTCGACAGGGAGCGTGCGCGCGACGAATTCCGCCACCCCGTCGAAACCCTGAAATTCTTCGGCGTCAAACCGTCCGACACCGTCGTCGAAATCGCGCCGGGCGGCGGCTGGTTCACCGCCATCCTCGGGCCGTATCTGATGAAGGGCGGCGGCCAGCTCTACGCCGCCAACGTCGATCCCGAAGCCTCCGAAGGCGCCCGCAAGAATGTCGACAACTACCGCGCGGCGTTCGTCGATCACCCGGAAACTTTCGGCAAGATCACGCTCACCGTCGCCTCACGCACCAGCCCGGGCCTCGCGCCCGATGGATCGGCCGACGCCGTGCTCACCTTCCGCAATGTGCACAACTGGATGGCCGGCGGTTACGCCGACAAGATTTTCGCGGACGCCTTCCGCGCGTTGAAGCCCGGCGGCGTGTTCGGCGTCGAGGAACATCGCCTGCCATCCGCACGCGATCAGGATCTCAACGCGTCCAAGGGCTATGTCCTCGAAAGCTATGTCGTGCAGCTGGCGCAGAATGCCGGCTTCGTCCTCGAGGAATCGTCCGAGATCAACGCCAACCCGAAAGACACCGCCGATCATCCGCTCGGCGTCTGGATGCTGCCGCCTACGCTCGACAAGCCCGAAGCCGGTACGCCGGAAGCCGCCACCTATGACGAGGCCAAGTACAAGGCGATCGGCGAAAGCGACCGCATGACGCTCCGCTTCCGCAAGCCTGCCGCTGCGCCAGCAGCTCCGGCCGAAGCGCCCGCGACGCCTCCGCCGGGCTGATCTGACAGGGGCGGGCGATGGAAAACTGGGGTCTCGAAACCTGGCTGGCGGTTGGTTCTGCCGCTCTCGCCATCGCGTCCTTCGTGCTCAACTGGCGCATCGTCAATCGCCAGATGGCGATGCAGTTCGAAAGCCTGAAGGCGCAGATGGACGCCGACATGCTGAGCTGGGCGCACGAAGCCGCAGATGCGCTGTCCGAAGGCATATTGCTCGCGCGCGGTCGCGGCTCCTGCTTCCCGCCAGAGGAGATGCGCGTGCGCCGCCTTGGCGCCGCCCAGCGCCTGTCGTCGCTTGCCGATCGCGGGCGGCTGTTCTTTCCCAACCATGCACCGGATAGCCACGGCGCCGATCGTGAAGCCGCCTTCAAGGGCTTCCGTCCCCCCATCCTCGATACCGTCGTGTTCGGCTACTATCAGCTTGACCGCCTCGACTGCGACGGCGCCGCGCCCGATACGGATGCCGCCGATTATCTGACCCGCTGCCGCCGCCTGCTGATCAGCGAACTCCAGCAAGCCATCGATCCCCGCCGCCGCGGCCAGATGCTCACCCGTCTCTCGAAGAACCGCCGCGAGGGTGGTGGTTCGGATTTCAAGGCCGCCGCCGATCTTGGCGAGTCCCTCGAAGCCCGCTTCCCCGGCGTGCTCATCCACCGCCGCGACGCCGCCTGGATCGCCGAACGCGAAGCCGCTCTCAAGCCCGTCGGGCGCAAGCGCGTCTGAACACCAGTCGCCGCAGTTTGGAAGCGGACCCTATTCGGGTCCGTGTTCCCCGCGAAGGCGGGGATCCAGTCTTCGCACGCAGTGCGAACCTGCAGCCGGAGTGTGCTTCGCACACTGACCAGACCCCCGCCTTCGCGGGGGAAGCGGAGTCAAAAGTTCCACCGCATTTTGCAGGAAGCCGGGCGCGCAGATTCGGCGGATAGCCAAAGAACTTCGGCAACACGTTCA
>CALRWU020000277.1:0-5117 GCA_943371945.1 Azorhizobium sp. AG788 | reverse complement strand
TGCTTGGGTCTCTATCGCCGCTCGCGCGCATGTGGAGGAATGGCTATACAGTTATCTTTTCGGCGATGACCCGAGCTTGCGTCATGCCTACGGGGTCAAGCTGCATGACCCCGCATTTCGAAACTTTGCGGGCGAGATCGACAAGCTTTTCTGGCTAAAGCATGCCGAAGCGCCGTTGGTCGGGTCGGAAGCAATTGTCGCTCACAACAACATGGCCGGCTTCCTCGTCATGGTACAGGCGATCGACCTGAGCCGGGCTCACTTCGAAGCGATGGGTCCCTACATCACCGAGCAGCCGCTGGCGTATTTTGGCTGGAGCGACAATCCGATCGAAGCGTTGAACAACTTGCGGCGGCGCGCCAATCTCTCGCCGCTGAAGGCCTGAGTTGACGGATCAGCACTGCGCCCGCCGCGCGGTAGTGCCCACAATCAGCCGCCCTCCACCCTAGCCAACTCAACCGGAAATTTCAGCTCGAACGTCACGCCGTCGCCCCGCTTCATGGAAACACTGCCCTGCAGCTGCGCCGCGAGACCGTTTATCAGGCGCGTGCCGAGGCCGATGCCGCCGGCGGGAATCTCGCCCATGCCGGCGCCGTTGTCGGCGATGGTCAGCACAGCGTCGTTGCCTTCGAGCGGCCGCGTCAGGGTGACATTCACCTCTCCCGCGCGCCCATTCGGGAAGCCGTGCTTGAAGGCGTTGGAGACCACCTCGTTGACGATCATGCCGAGCGGCAGCGCCTGGTCCGGCGCCTGCTGCAGACGGATGAGGGACGCGACCTGCTGCAGGTTGTTCTTCACCCGGTGATGAATCTCCTGGAACAGCATCCGGTTCTGCGCCAGCGCCTGCTCCAGCGCGACGCGGTTCTTCTCGTGCCGCACCAGCAGCAGGATCGCCCAGCCGCACAGGAAAAGCAGGGCGAGGAAAAGCGGCCCCGCCACGATCGCCGTCGACCCGACGCGCGACCACAGTGCGTCGGTCGCTGACGTGCGCGAGATGCTCGCCACCACAATCAGGCCAAGGCCAGCGATCGTCTGATAGGCAACCCGTCGCGGCACCCCATCTACTGGCGAGGAGAGCGAAACGAACACGCCCTGCGGCGCCGTCTTCACATTGGCGAACAGCTGACCTGACGACAGATCTATCGCCTTCGGAGGCAGTGGATAGCGCGCGACAAGCCATCCATCGTCCCGGATCATGCTGACCGTGGATTCGGTTCCAAGCCCTACATCGTTCCAGGTATCGGCCAGCACGTCCGCCGAAACGTAGAGCGCCACCGCGACGGCAAAGCGTCCATCCCGCTCGATCCGCCGCGCAATCCCGAAGAAGCGCAGGCTGTTGGCGGCGCCAAGCATCGGCGTGATCACCCATTGCTTGCCGCTGGCGATCGCCTTGAACGCGGGATTGTCGGCGATGCCGGTCTCGCGCGCGCCGCCCCGCACAATCATCTCGCCCTTCGCGTCGTAGAGCACCGTGAACGCCTCGCCGAACGAGCCGGGGCGTGGCGTGAACTGAGAAGGGTCGGGGCCTAGTTGCTCGTCATACTGGCGCAGCCGCTCAAGCGACGATTCAACCAGCAGGCGTACATCTGCGCTGGCAACACGCGCGGCCGACTGCACCCGGTCATTGGCGGCGATCCCCGATTCGCGCTCGCCGAGCCAGATAACCAGGGCCGCGAACAAGGGAACCAGCACAGGAATGAGCAATAGCAACACGATAGCGGCGCGTATGCCGCCCGGCTTTCCGGTCATCCGCCTGCTTATCGGTGGTAACATTGCTCCCCGCGCCCAGACGCATGCTGTCCACAGAACCATTTAGGTCGTTTGTGGCTGCGGCAAGCGTTCGGGACGCGGCGAAGGCGTAAACGGTGCGGGCGGAGGCGAGGCCCCCGCCCGCTCTGGCGTCCGTGCGGTCCTCAGCGCGCAGCGAGGCTGCGGGAGGAGTCGATGCGGACGCCGGTTATGCGGTCGTGAATCGTGGCCAGCTGCGGCCGGTTCATGCGCACGACCACCTTGTCGAGCAAATCCTCGACACAGGCGCGGTCGACACTCCGGAGGACGAGGCGCTGGCCGCGCGTCACCGAGCACACACGCTCGGCCTGGCGGGCGAATGACAGGTAGTTGTCGAGCGCCGGCTTCCCGGCGTCATAGCGGAAGGCGATCGAGAAGGTTTCGCGCGCCGGGTCGGCGTCGCCGTGCGGCGCCAGAGCGATGGCTGAGCAGCCAAGAATGGCCAATGCGGCAAGTCCTCGGATGGCGATCATCGGGGGAGGTCCGTTTCTGTTGTCAGCAGCTCGTGCTGGCTGCGCACACCCTCTGGGCCGACTCCGTAACAGCCGTCTGACGATCAGGCTTCGGTTGCGTGAAGGCTTTAAGGCCGGATTGCCGCTATTGGGAAACCGGCGGCATCGACGCGATCCAGTCGCGAATCAGCGCCAGCGCCTGTTTGTCCACCGTCGTCCGGCCCAGCTCCGGCATCATCATGCCCGGCTCCACCGACGCGATCCGGAACGGCAGGATCGACTCGTCCGGCTTGCCCGGCTCGATCACGAACAGCTTGTCGCCGGATCCCCTGCCCGCCGCCGTCGGACGCTTGTGCACGCCCCAGCCCGTCGGGTTGGTCTCATCCCACGCGAGGAACAGCCCCGAGTTCGACGCCCCGCCGCCCGCGCGATGGCAGTGTGCGCAGTTGATGTCGAGCCACGCCCGCGCACGCTCCTCCAGCGGGGCATCGCCGAACGCCAGCGGCGCTGCCGGCAGCCCATCCGCCGGCGCGCCCGTCAGAATCCCCCGCGCCGTCCAGTCAGCGATCTGCTGCACGCCCGCCGGCCCGACATGGTTGAGATTGCGCGCGCTCAGACCGATCGGTGTGAACACATTGTCCTTGGAGTGACACTCCTTGCACTGGTTCTTGTTTGGCACCGCATAGTTGATGGTCAGCGCCTCGCCGTCTGGCGAGATCGTCTTGATCACCTGCTTGCCGCCAACCGGCGAATAGACCGCCTCTGTCTGCTCCGCATTCCAGATATAGGGGTAGGCCACCCACCCATCCGCCTTGCGGATCAGCAGGCGCGTCTCGATCCATTTTTCATTCAGCGCCGGGTCGCGCATGTCGGGCGCGAACGCGAACGTCTTGATCAGCACAGACCCGACCGGAAAGTCGAACACCGTGTCCGGATTGTACGTCGCACTCTGCCCCTTCGGCACATAGACGAAGCGGTGCTTGCCCGCGTAGTCCGCGAACAGCGCATTCACCAGATCATACGGCCGCACGCCGTCAGCCACAGCAGCGCCGGCATTCGCCGTCGCGAAGAACCCGTAGTCCGACAGCTTCGGCGCAGGGTCGGCTGCAAGGATAACGCTGTCCTTGACGCCCGCAGGCGCGGAGCACGCGGCGAGCGCCAGGAACAGTGAGACGAAAAGCAGACGCACGTGACGGATCACGCCCCCTCTTTCGCCGCGGCCGGCTTGTCCTGCGGCAGGACGACGGCCTTCGGCTCCGGAATGTCCGCATCCGGCAAGCGCGTCGTTGACGGCTTGGCCTTGGTCAGGTCAATCGGCGTCACGCCCAGCCCGAGATTGATGAAACCAACCTCCGGCTTCTCACGCACCGCAATGCGCACCTCTTCGGTCTTGCCGCCATAAGTCGTGACGCCATCCCAAACGATCGCCGGCAGCTTGCCGCCGAGCGCCACGGCCAGCGGGGCAAGCCGACCCTTTGGATCATTGCCGCCTTCGCCATATGTGTTGTCGCGGATCACAAAGTCACGTGGCAGCGGATTGTACCGCGCGTCCTTGAACTCGAACGAATAGCCATAGATCAGGACGTGCGTCGTGCCGTTCTTATCGAACGTATTGTTGAACACGTGCACATTCTGGTTCGCCATCAGCATCACGCCGGAGCCCGTCGGCACGTTGGCGACGATGTTGCCGGGAGGGGCAAAGTTGGGCGTGTCGTTCTCGACCACCTTGTTGTTGAAGATGCGCGTCGAGTGCCCGCCAATCTTCGGCAGGTCCGGCAGATCGAACACGAGAATTCCGCCGGCATTGTGCGTCGCGACATTGTCATGCACGTCGGCGTTGGACGAGTTCTCGATCTCGATGCCGGCGACGTTGTATTCCGCAGTCGAGTTGCGAACGATGATGTTCTCCGACTGGCCGACATAGATCCCGGCATCAGACGCCCCCGACACCGTCACGCCGTCGATCAGCACGTTTTTTGATTCCACCGGATATACGCCATACGCGCCGTTGGTGGTCAGCGGACCGCCGGTCCAGACAACCTTCAGGTCCTTGTACGTTATCTGGTCAGCGCCCTTCGACTTGATGCCGTCGCCCTTAGGGTCCTCCATCGTGAAGCCGGTCACGGTGACGCCGTCGGAGGTAATCAGCAGGCCTTCGCCCGCCGCCGTCTGCCCCTTGAACGAAATGAAGGTCTTGTCCTGGCCCGCGCCCTTCAGCGTCACATTGTCGACGTCGAGGGACAGCGGGGTTGCGAAATCGAACCGGCCCTCGCCAATCTCGATCACATCGCCCGGCTTGGCTTCGATCAGCAGCTTCTGCAGGTCGTCATTCGCCGTAGCCGACGGCGCCAGCGCGACCGGCTTTGGCGGCGCAGCCGGGCTGCAGGCCGAAACCAGCGCAAAGGCCGAAACTGTCGCGAGAATGACGCGCATCCTGCTCTCCCCGTTTTCTTTTGATACCGGAGAGCATCTCTCGATTTGCAGGCGACAATGTCAAGCTGCCGCCAAAATGAAGCGGCCGCCCCCGGGACGAGGGGCGGCCGCGATAGCGCATCAGCGGAGGGCGTGGTGCGCTAGTTGGTGAGGGCCCACAGAATCAGGCCCGTTGCTGCCGCGACGAGCAGGATTTCGCCCGTGTCATGGTCCCGGTAGTAATATTGACCATGGCGCGGGGGCGGCAGGCGGTAGCGGTGGTAGTCGTTCACAACGATGAAGTTGCTGTGGCGCGGGCGATAGCTGAAATAGTCGCCACGGCCCCAGTTGTGGTAACCGCGATCGTCGCTCCAGCCCCGACGACGGTCGTCACGGCGGTCATCGCGGCGATCATCACGACGGCTGTCGCGATACCCGTCACGATAGTCGCGATCATTCCAGTCG
>CALRWU020000276.1:0-5124 GCA_943371945.1 Azorhizobium sp. AG788 | reverse complement strand
CGAGCGCGATCGACACTGCGAAGTGCGGGATGCCGTGCAGGAAGTTCAGCGTGCCATCGAGCGGATCGACGATGAAGCGGTGAGTCTTGTCCGTGCCCTTCACCTCGCCGCCTTCCTCGAGAAGGTAGCCATAACCCGGGCGCGCTTTTTCGAGCGCTTTGCGGATGATCTCTTCGGCCTTCTGGTCGGCAACGGATACGAAATCCGCCGGGCCCTTGCGGGAGACCTGCAGATTCTCGACTTCGCCGAAATCACGGATGAGGCGACGGCCGGCGGCGCGCGCCGCATCCATCATGATGGAAACGGTGGGGGAGGGACGGGACATGTCAAACAGCCTTGGTTAGGCGGCTTCCTCTAACGGGCCGGGCCCAAAGCGCAAGCTTTGTTCGCCTTTTCCGTGCGCGCGGTCAGGTCGCCAATTCGTCGAAAACTGCGTTGAACGCTGCAACCGCGGCGCCGGGACCGCCCTCGGCGCGCCAGACGCCCGCCGACACTGCGAGAAAATCCGCGCCAGCTTCGACAAGCGGTTTGGCGTTGTTTACCGTAATGCCGCCGATGGCGACGCAGGGCAGCTCGATCATCTGCTGCCACCAGGTCAGCAATTCCAGCTCCGCCCTGGCGGAGGCGTCCTTGGTGTCGGTCGGGAAGAAGGCGCCGAATGCGACATAGTCGGCGCCGGCGTCTCCCGCTTCAAGGGCAAGGTGGCGACTGTCGTGGCAGGTGACGCCGATGATGGCCTCCGGCCCCACCAGCTTGCGCGCCTTTGCGTAGGGCATGTCGGTCTGGCCGATATGGACGCCATCGGCTCCGAGTTCGACGGCGAGATCCGGACGATCGTTAATCAGCACGGCGACGCCGCGCTCCTGCGCGCGCGGGATGATGTGACGGCCAAGCTCGAGGATATGGCGATCGGGGGCAGGGACGCCGTCGCGCGACTTCAGGCGGATCTGCAGCGAGGCGACATCGCCGGCATCGAGCGCCTCATCGAGCAGCTTCGAGAACGCCGCAATGTCCGCGATCTCCGGCGGCGTGACGAGGTAAAGGCGGCAACGGCGTGGCTCGGTCGGCATGGGCGTGGATTACGCCCGGTCGAGGAGAGGGGCAAGCTGGAGCTACGCTGGGGCGCAGCCGCCCGCTTTCACAACGCGCTTCGTTGAGGCGGGATACTTCGCGAGCTTGTCAGCGGCGCGGGGAGGACGTGGAGACAGGCCGCCGCCGCAATTCGGGCATTTGCCCTTGAGCGTTTCGTCCGCACAGGTCGCGCAGAAGGTGCACTCGAAGGAACAGATGCGGGCTTCGGTCCCGGAGGGATCGAGGTTCGTGTCGCAGCATTCGCAGGAGGGCCGCATCTCGAGCATGTTTGGAGGCTAGCTGTGCACAGGGTTGCCCACAACGGATGCACAAGACAAAGAGGCCACGATTTCGGCCAGAAAATGCAAAAGCGGCGCGACCAACAGGATCGCGCCGCCTTCGATATTCACAGGCTGTGGAGCGTTACTCCGCAGCGACTTTCGCAGCGGCCGTGAATTTCGGCGCGAGTTTTCCAGCGGCGTATTCCTTCGCCATCACAGCAAGCGACAGCGTCTTGATCTTGCCGGCCATGCCTTCGCAGCCGAACTCCAGATAGCGCTGAACGCAGACCTTCTTCATCGCTTCCTTGGCGGGCTTGAGATAGCTGCGCGGGTCGAACTCGCCGGGTTTCTCGGCGAACACTTTCCGGATCGCACCGGTGATCGCCATGCGGTTGTCTGTGTCGATGTTGATCTTGCGCACGCCGGAGCGGATGCCGCGCTGGATCTCCTCGACCGGCACGCCCCAGGTTTGGGGCATCTTGCCGCCATACTTGTTGATCTCGTCCTGCAGGTCCTGCGGCACCGACGACGAGCCATGCATAACAAGGTGGGTGTTGGGCAGGCGACGGTGGATTTCCTCGATCACGTTCATCGCCAGGACTTCGCCATCCGGCTTGCGCGTGAACTTGTAGGCGCCGTGGCTGGTGCCCATCGCGATGGCGAGCGCATCGACCTGCGTCTCGCGCACGAAGTCGACGGCCTGATCCGGATCGGTGAGGAGTTGCGAATGGTCGAGCTTGCCTTCGGCGCCGTGGCCGTCTTCGGCTTCGCCCATGCCGGTCTCGAGCGAGCCGAGCACGCCGAGTTCACCTTCAACCGACACACCGCACGCATGCGCCATCTGCACGACGCGGCGGGTAACGTCGACATTGTAGTCATAGTCCGCCGGCGTCTTCGCATCTTCCTTGAGCGAGCCGTCCATCATCACGGACGTGAAACCAAACTGGATCGCGGTGGCGCAGGTGGCTGGGCCGTTGCCGTGATCCTGGTGCATGCAGATTGGGATGTGCGGGTACATCTCCGCGCAGGCGTCGATGATGTGCTTCAGCACGATGTCGTTGGCGTAGGAGCGCGCACCACGCGAGGCCTGCATGATCACCGGAGCGTTGACCTGGTCAGCCGCCTCCATGATGGCGAGGGCCTGTTCCATGTTGTTGATGTTGAACGCCGGCAGGCCATAGCTGTGCTCGGCTGCGTGATCGAGCAATTGCCGAAGCGTGATGCGCGCCATCGAAGATCCCCATGGAAAATGTACCACGCCTTGTGACGGGACAGGGGAAATCGGTCAACCGCGGGGTAAGGTAAAGCGCACCAGATGCGCGAATTCAGAGGGATTTTTAGCACATTGGACGGCGTCGGACGTGGCGCTGGTGACGACAGCATCAGGCGGGCGTTCGGGGGGCGCGCCCGCCTGATGTGTCAGCCCACCAGGCTAGGACGGAGCGACCTCGGTCGCCCAGCGCTCATGGTTCCTCATCCGATACTCCACCTTCACCTTCTGGCCGGCCTTCAGCGAGGACGACTTCGCACTTGCATCGAGCTTGAAGGTCTTGCCGGAGGTGAGGGTGAAGCCGGTGTCGGATACGGTCTTGATCGTGCCGTCAGTTTTGAGCGCCTTCGCCGGCGTGGCCATCGTCGCGTGTGCGGCAGCAGGAGCGGCCGGGGTCGTGGCCGGCGTGGGAGGGGCGGCAAAGGCGGACGCAGCTGTTCCAATGGCGAGCGCAAGCGCCGCCGCAGCAATCGAGAGTTTCATGTGAGTCGTCCCAGAATATGCCCCGCGACCTTTGTGGGGGCCTATCGATGAACAGTCCTGGCTCGTCGGGTCGCGGTGGCGTCGAAGACCACCGCCGGCGGGTCACTGTTCGAGCATGATGCTGCCCGTGTGTGGGATGTTTGTCATCACAACTTGAAATGAGCGAACGCCCACGGACCGCTGCAAAGCGATCCGCAATTCTGTCTCAATGCAGGGGCGTTGCGACATCTCTGAGACAAACGAGACAAGAGTGTCGCAGGTGTGGTCGCACATTATCTCAAATCGCGTCGCGATACGCGAGCGCCGCGCATTTCAACTGCATACGATCAGATCTTGAGAGCCTCGACGCCCGGCAGCACCTTGCCTTCCATCCATTCGAGGAAGGCGCCGCCGGCGGTTGAGACGAAGGTGAAGTCGATGGCCACGCCTGCTGCATTGAGCGCCGAGACGGTGTCGCCGCCGCCTGCAACCGCGATGAGTTTGCCTTCGCGGCAGAGCTGGGCTGCGTGCCAGGCCGCTTCCATCGTGCCGCGCTGGAAGGGCGGGATCTCGAACACGCCGAGCGGGCCATTCCAGATCAGCGTTTTCGAATTGCCCATGGCGCGCTTGAGACGTGCAATGGTCTCGGGGCCGGCGTCGAGAATGCGCTCGTGTTCATCCACTTCGCCGAGGCCGCGAATGCGCATGGGAACGCCCGCCGCCATCTGTTCCGACACAACGATGTCAAGCGGCAGGAAGAGCTTGCAGTTGTTCTGGCCCGCCAGGCGAATGATCTCGCGCGCGGTCTCGGCGAGATCCTTCTCGCAATAGGACGCGCCCACGTCATGGCCTTGCGCATAGAGGAAGGTGTTCGCCATGCCGCCGCCGATCGCGAGCTTGTCGAGCTTGGTGACGAGGTTCTTGAGCAGGTCGAGCTTGGTGGAGACTTTCGAGCCGCCAACGATGCCGATCACCGGTCGCTGCGGGTTGCCGAGTGCGGCGTCCAGCGCATTGAGCTCCCGCTCCATCGACAGGCCCGGATAGGCCGGTAGCAGTTTCGCCACGCCCTCGGTGGAGGCATGCGCGCGATGCGCGGCAGAGAAGGCGTCGTTGACATAGATGTCGCCGAGCTTGGCGAGTTCAGCCGCAAACGCCGGATCGTTCTTTTCCTCGCCCGCGTGATAGCGCACGTTTTCCAGCAGGGCGACGTCGCCCGGCTTCATCGCGTTGATCGTCGTCATGGCTGGCTCGCCGATGCAGTCATCGGCCCAGGCCACCGGCTTTCCAGCCAACGCCGCGAGATCGTCGAGCACGGGCTTGAGGCTCATGCTCGGCACGCGCTTGCCCTTGGGGCGATCGAAGTGCGCGAGCAGCACCGTCTTCGCGCCCGCCTTCGACAGCAGTGCGATCGTCGGCAGCGCCGCCTTGAGGCGCGTGTCGTCCGTAACCTTGCCCTCATCCATCGGCACGTTGAAGTCGACACGGACAAGCGCCGTCTTGCCGTGAAGGTCTGCGCCCTGAAGCGTGCGGAAGGTCATGATCTGAAGTCCCGGTCCTGCGATGATATCTGTCGGTCTGCCTAGCTTTCCGGATCGCCCCAGGGCTGCGGCAGTTCCGGCATGTTCTTCAAGAGTTCGAAGCCGATGCGGCGCGGCTGTTCGGCTGTCTTGGGCACGGCGACCAGCAGCACGCTCACCTGGCTGTAGTGCTGGATCAGCTCGAATTTCCGTCCGTCTGCAAACTGCCCCATGAACAGGATCATGTCCGGGCCCCAGCTCGCGACATTGGAGATGTGCAGCGGCTCGCTGCCCGGTCCCTCGACGAAGCGTCCGCCGATCTCGTGGTCAGGGCCGAGATTCTTCTCGAACGCGACGATCTGGTTGACGAGGCGCTGGTGCATCCACGCAGCGGGATCGAAGGGCTTCTCTTCGGTGGTCGCCGGCACGCCGCTTTCAACCACGCCGTCCTTCACATGATAGGGTGGGGAGGCGGATGCGTGAACGGCTACGTCCGGCGCTTCGATTTTCCCGGGTGCTTTCA
>CALRWU020000275.1:0-5204 GCA_943371945.1 Azorhizobium sp. AG788 | reverse complement strand
CCATCCCGATGGTCGGCAATACCTGGCGCGGTCACATGATGAATGTGCAGCTCGGCGGTCGCAGCTATCGCGGCCACATCAATGACTACATCATCGGCGACGGCGTGCCGTACACTGGCTAGTTTGCCGGTGTGAGCCTGATCACCCGCTCTGCCACGCGATCGACGGCCTCGCGGCTGAAGGCCAGCGGGACGTAGCTTCCCTCAGCCCAGAGCGGGAAGAGGTCGCGGTAGTGGGCGCTCCAGGGGTCGCCAGACTGGCCGGGCGTGTTCATCATCTTCGAATTGTCCCAGGCGCCGACATCCATCACCAGTCGCACCGACGCGCCTGCCGTGACGTTGAAGTCGGAGCTGCGATAGGTTTGCGCGCGCGGCGTCGACGCCGAGCCCGGAGTTTGCAGCGGGCCAATGCTCATCTGCGCTTTGAGCTGCGGATCGGCGAGACCAGAGATAGCGGGTTCCCATTTCGCCTGATGCAGGCGGCCCCATGACCATTTCATCGGGTCTGGCCCGAGGCGTTGGACGAGTTCGTCTGTCGCCTCTTTCAGGCTGGCGAGGATGAGGTCGTTCCGGGCTTCGAGCGGCTTGGCGCCCAGCCGCGTGTCCGGGTTTTCGAGATAGGTGAGCACGGCTTCGAGATGGCCGTTGCCCACCAGCTCGCGCGCGGCGGCGGGCGTCACCTTCGCGACCAGCGCCTTGCCGAGATACTTGTTGGCCCAGACTTCGTAGATGGCGGCGGGAACGCTATCGACGCCTTCGCTGCCATCCCATGAGGTCAGCAGCTTGATGGCATGGTCGACATTGATGTTGATTGTGCCGCCGGGGACATTTCTGATCAGCGCTGCGAGACGCCGGGCCTGTGGGCTGGTGGCGTCGGTCTGGATACGCATCGAGTCCAGCAGGCTGACTTTTGGATCGGCGGACAGAACTTCCTTGATACGCGTCACGCGCGAGGGATCGGTCCACTCGAACGCCACTTTGCGATCTTCGGCGGGGTAGCCCTTGGGAAGGTTGTATTCGTTCGCAGTGGCGAAAAATCCTTCGGCCGGATTGTAGACGGAGGGCAGCATGTCCTTCTTGAAGAAACCGTCCCACTCGTAACGGCCATCGCCGGGAACGGGCATCAGGCCATCCCAGTTCTTGCGCACCGGCGTGCGGCCGGAGGCGGCCCAACCGATATTGCCCTTGGTGTCAGCGTAGACGAGGTTCAGCGGCGGTGCGCCCCACGCAAAGCTGGCAGCCTTGAAGTCATCCCATGTCTTGGCGTGCGTCAGACGCGAGGCGCCGAAATAGCCGGCGACGCCCGGTTCGAACCAGGTGCTGCGCATAGCGAAGGCGCGGTTCTTCGTGGCGTCGGATTTCAGCACCGGCCCGTGACGCGTGAATTTCAGCGTGATCTCGCGGGGAGCTTCGCCTTTCACTTCGATGGTCTGCTTGTCCGCGACCATCTTCTCCCACTTGCCTTTGTACCTGTAGGAGTCCGGGTCGCCGGGTCTGGTTTCGTAGACGTAGAGATCTTCCTGATCCATCGCGAAGATCGTGATGCCGAAGGCGATGTCGTCGTTGTGGCCCAGCGAGACACCCGGCAGCGCAGGCTCGCCTGCACCGATGATGTTGAGCCCGGGAGCGTTTAGGCCGACGACATAGCGGAGCGACGGCACGCCGAGCTGGCGGTGTGGGTCGTTTGCGAGGATGGCGCGACCGGTCTCAGACTTCGAGGGCGAGACAACCCAGTTGTTGGAACCCTCATTCAGCTGGCGGTCCATCAGGTCGGCCAGCTGCTTGTCTGGATCAATGGCGGCGCGCTGCTTCGCTACCAGCGGCTGGAAGTCGACCTGCTGGGTGGCGAGGACATAGTCATCCAGCACGTTCGCGGGAACGTCGCACGGCTTGAGACCAGCGGGAACGACACGTTTGTGCGTCTCGGGATCAAGCTTGCGGCGCAGCTCGTCGGCATCGACACCGGCCGCGCAGGCCACACGGGCGCGAGCCACCTCCGACGTCACGTTGGACACGAGCGCGTGGCTGCGGACGCGGAGCACGTCCTGCGGCTGCCATTCCTCCGGCTCGGACTGCGTGAGGTTGAACTCGACGGGCAGAGGCTTCTGTCCAGCTTTCACCTCGGCGACGTAGGCGTTGATGCCGGCGGTGAAAGCCTCGACGCTGGTGCGGGCATCCGGCGAGTAGGCATTCCATTCGGCGTTCATGTCGCCGCGGTAGAGGAAGAGCCGCGCCGCGCGATCCTGTTCGACATAGGCGGGGCCCAGCGATTTCGACAGGAGGCCAAGACCGCGCTTACGCCAGAGGTCGATCTGCCAGAGGCGGTCGCGGGCGGCGTTATAGCCCTGCAGGAAAAATGCGTCGCGCTGGGAGCCGGCGAAGATGTGGGGCACGCCCCAATGGTCGACGATGAGTTCGGCTGGGGCGCTGAGCCCCTTCACAGACCAGTTGTCCCGGATCACGCCGGAGGAGGTCATCCCCTGTGCAAAAGTGGCCACGGCTCCAGCGGATGCGGCCAGCATCGCAAGGCCAGCCATCAGTGTGAACTTTTTCATGCGTGCTCCATCGCCCAACGCGAGGATCAGCCGGGCGGGCAGGCTTGTCAAAGGCCATCGCACCACCCAACAGTCGAATGATGGCAGGCTGGCATTTCTGGATCGACCGGGGCGGCACTTTCACCGACGTTGTGGCGCGCGCGCCCGATGGCAGCGAAGTGGTGCGCAAGCTGCTGTCCGAGAATCCGGGGCAATATGCGGATGCCGCAGTGGAAGCTGTGCGCTCCATTCTGGCAGATCATGGCGGGGGTGACATCGCATCCATTCGCATGGGCACGACCGTGGCCACCAATGCCCTGCTGGAGCGGAAGGGCGCGCCGACCGTCCTGGTGGTGACGGAAGGCTTCGGCGATCTTCTGGAGATCGGCACGCAGGCGCGTCCGGATATCTTCGCGCGACATATCGTGAAGCCGGATCAACTGCAGTCCCGCGTTATAGAGGCGCGCGAGCGAGTGACGGCGGAAGGCGAGGTTCTTGTTCCGCTGGACGAGGCGCAGGTTCGGGCGGATCTGATCGCAGCGCGCCAGGCCGGCATGACCAGTTGCGCCATCGCTTGCATGCATGGGTGGGCGTGGCCGGCGCATGAACAGCGGATTGCCGAAATCGCGCGGGAGGTCGGCTTTGGGCATATATCAGTGAGTTCGGAAGTCTCCGGACTAACCCGCTATGTGCCGCGCACGGACACGACGGTTGCCGATGCCTATCTCTCGCCAGTACTTGATGCCTATGTGCAGCGGGTGGCGAGCGCGTTTGATGCGGCAACGCGACTGTATTTCATGCAATCGAATGGCGGGCTGACGCCTGCGACCGCATTCCGGGGGCGGGACGCGGTGCTATCGGGACCGGCGGGCGGCATCATCGGCATGGCGGCGGCAGCGAAGCGCGCCGGCTTTGACAAGGTTCTGGGCTTCGACATGGGTGGGACATCGACGGACGTCTCGCATTATGCGGGCGCGTTCGAGCGAACGAATGACACCGTGGTGGCTGGCGTGCGGCTGACAACGCCGATGCTCCAGATTCACACGGTGGCGGCGGGGGGTGGATCGGTTTGCTATTTCGATGGCGCCCGCCTTCGCGTCGGGCCGCAATCGGCGGGCGCGGATCCGGGCCCGGCCTGCTACCGACGCGGCGGGCCGCTGACCATCACGGATTGCAACGTCCTGCTGGGCCGTGTGCGGCCGGAGTTCTTTCCCGCGATCTTCGGGCCAAAGGGTGACCGGCCGCTGGACGCCAAGATGGTGGGTGAGCGGTTCGGCGATCTGTGCTGGCAGATCAAACAGGCGACGGGCGCGGATATCACCCCGCATGAGGCCGCCGAGGGCTTCATCGTAATCGCCAATCAGCACATGGCAGAAGCGATCCGCAAGATTTCGATCCAGCGTGGCTATGATCCGCGAGAGTATGCGCTGTGCGCTTTTGGCGGCGCGGGCGGTCAGCATGCCTGCGCCGTGGCCGATGCGGTGGGCGCGCGAAGTGTGCTGCTGCACCCATTGGCGGGTGTGTTGTCAGCCTGGGGCATGGGGCTCGCTGACTTGCGCGCGATGCGCGAGGTTTCCGTCGAGCAGCCACTGGGTGTCGATCTGTCCACGCGGGCGGAGACGCTGTCGGCACAGGCCCGTGCGTCTCTCCTCGATCGCGGCGTGACGGTGGATGCGACCGAACTGACAGCGTATCTGCGCTATGAGGGGGCAGAGGCGTCGCTGCCGATTGCCTGGGCCGGCGCTGACGCGATGAAGGCGGCTTTCGAGGCGGCCCATCAGAGCCGCTTCGGGTTTCTCGATCCTAATCGCGCGATCCTCGTCGCCAAGCTGTCAGCCGAAGCCATCGGGCATGACGCGACGCCGCCGAAGCGGGCGGACGTCTCGCCTGGGGAAGCACCGAAGCCGATTGCTGCTGTCTCCCTTCGGTTTGGTGGGCGCGAACATTCTGCGCAGGTCTACAGGCGCAATGAGTTGCCGGCTGGATTTGCGTTCGGCGGCCCTGCCCTTGTTCTGGAAAATGGCGCGACGACGCTGGTCGAGCCCGGCTGGCGCGGACGCATCAGCAATGACGGTGACCTGATCCTGACGCGCATCGATGCGCCGGAGATGACAGATGCGATCGGAACGCAAGTTGATCCGGTGCTGCTCGAAATCTTCAACAACCGCTTCATGGCGGCGGCCGAAGAGATGGGGCTGGCGCTGCAGACGAGCGCGGCATCGGTCAATATCCGCGAGCGGCTGGATTTTTCGTGTGCGGTGTTCGATGCAGCGGGCGATCTAGTGGCGAATGCGCCGCATATTCCCGTTCACCTCGGATCGATGAGCGAGTCGATCCGCACGATCATTCGCGAGCGCGGCGCGCACGGACGCGGGATAAGGCGCGGCGATATCTATATGCTGAACGCGCCGCATGCAGGCGGCACGCATCTTCCGGACATCACGGTGATTGCGCCTGTCATGCTGGAAGGGGAAGACGTGCCGGCCTTCTATACGGCGGCTCGGGGACACCATGCAGACATAGGCGGGATCACGCCTGGTTCGATGCCACCCGACAGCAAGCGCATCGAGGATGAGGGCGTGCTGATCGACAACTTCCTGCTGGCGGAGGGCGGCCGTCTGCGTGAGACAGAGACGCGCGCTCTGTTCGCGAGCGGACCTCACCCTGCCCG
>CALRWU020000274.1:0-5212 GCA_943371945.1 Azorhizobium sp. AG788 | reverse complement strand
GGCGAGTGGGAGGCGCGGAACGACTTTTACCGCGCGGTTCAGCGGGCTTTGGACGCCGAAGCGGCGCGTTGAGGGCGAGCGGGCAGGAGACGGGGCGAATCCCGAGATAAGCCTTCCGACCGCTCGACTTGGTCGACTATAACGGTATTCTGCACCCCAGATGGCTTACACCCTGATCAATACGAAACCGGCGGCGCGGCCCGCTTCGGAGGCCTCGCCCGCGGCGCTGGCGGCCGGGCAGGGCGCGCTGGTGGATTCGTTCGGCAGGCGGGTGAGCTATCTGCGGCTGTCGGTGACGGATCGCTGCGACTTGCGCTGCACTTACTGCATGCCGGAGCGGATGACCTTCCTGCCGCGCAAGGACGTGCTGTCGTTCGAGGAGCTGGACGAGCTGGTGACGGCGTTTGCGTCGTTCGGCGTCGACAAGCTGCGGATCACGGGCGGCGAGCCGCTGGTGCGGAAGGATATCATGGAGCTGATGGCGCGCTTCTCGCGGCATCTGGGCAATGGGCTCAACGAGCTGACCATGACCACCAACGGCACGCTGCTGTCGAAGTATGCGGGCGAGCTGTCGGCGATTGGCGTGCGTCGGATCAACGTGTCGCTGGATACGCTGAAGCGCGACCTGTTCGAGAAGATTGCGCGGCGCGACATGCTGGACGACGTGCTGCGCGGGATCGATGCGGCGATCACTGTCGGCATCAAGGTGAAGATCAATACGGTCGCTGTGCACGGCACGAATGAGGACGAAATTCCGGACCTGATCCGCTTTGCGCACGCGCGCGGCGCGGACATCACGCTGATCGAGACCATGCCGATGGGCGAGGCGGAGACCGATCGCGTCGAGGACTTCCTGTCGCTGAACAAGGTTCGCAAGGATCTCGAGCAGCAGTTCACGCTGAACGATGTAGCGTACAGCACGGGCGGGCCGGCGCGGTATGTGAAAGTGGCGGAGACTGGCGGGCGGCTGGGGTTCATCACGCCGCTGACGCACAATTTCTGCGAGAGCTGCAACCGCGTTCGGCTGACATGTACGGGGCGGCTGTACACGTGCCTCGGGCGTGAGGATGGAGCTGATCTGCGCGAGGCGCTGCGGTCTGATTCGTCGGGCGTGAAGTTGCGCGAGGCAATTCTCGGCGCGATCGAGCGTAAGCCGAAGGGGCATGACTTCGATGCGGCGCGGCTGGCGACGCCGGCGAGCCCGCGCAACATGTCCACCACGGGCGGCTGATGGCTGGCGTGGTTCTCCTGTTCGGTCGGCTGAAGGACGCGTTTGGCGCGGCCTCCATTGCGATGCCTGAGGGCGTTGGGACGGCGGCAGAGCTGAGGGCGGCGCTGGTGCTGGCGCATCCGGATCTGTCGGATGTGCTCGGCGCGAAGACGGTGCGGATTGCTGTGAACCAGGAACTGGTGACGGATGAAGCGGGGACGCGGATTTCCGAGACGGACGAGATTGCGTTGTTACCGCCGTTGAGTGGGGGGTAGGGCTTGCCGGGGGAGATTGCTTCGCCCCTTCTGTCGAGAGGCCCCCCCTCCTGACCCCCCCCCTTTTAGGGGCGATTGGGTAGTTGACAAACCCACTCTCTATCCCTAGATAATAAGGGTCAGAGAGAAGCCGCCCCAATGTCCGTCCTCAATCGCTCCCACTTTTACGACGAGAAAGCGGCCTTCGCTTACGTTGAGAGCATCCTGTGGCCGCAAGGCGCTGTGTGCCCTCACTGCGGCACGATGGAGCGCGCTTATCGCCTTGAGGGCGTCCGCTCCAAAGCTTCTGAGAAGAACCCCGAAGGCGTTGAGCGCCACGGCCTTTGGAAGTGCGGCGAGTGCCGCAAGCAATTCACTGTGCGCAAGGGCACGATCTTTGAGGAGTCCCACTGCCCGCTGCACAAGTGGCTGCAGGCAATCCACCTGCTTTGCTCCAGCAAGAAGGGCATCAGCTCTCACCAGCTCCACCGCGTGCTGGAGGTTCAATACAAGACGGCTTGGTTCCTCTCTCACCGTATCCGTGAAGCGATGCGCTCTGGCGATCTTAGCCCGTTTGGCGGCGCTGGCGGCGGCGGTATTGTTGAAGTTGATGAAACCTTCATTGGCCGCGACCCGAAGCGCAAGAAAGGTCCGGCTGGCTACGAGCACAAGCAAAAGGTTTTGGCGCTGCTCGACCGCGATACCAAGAGCGTTCGCACTATGGTCGTGGAAAAGCTCACCATCAAAGACGTGACGCCAATCCTGCAGGAGAATATCGCCAAGGAAGCGCACGTCATGACCGATCAAGCGGGCATGTACTATTATCTAGGCGATCACTTTCGCACCCATGACACGGTCAACCACGCGAAAGACGAATACGCCCGCAAAGAGAACGGTGTGACGATCACGACTAATACGATTGAAGGCTACTTCAGCATCTTCAAGCGCGGCATGAAGGGCACTTACCAGCACTGCGCCAAAAAGCACCTTCACCGCTATCTGGCTGAGTTCGATTTCCGCTACAATAATCGCATCGCCCATGGTGTGGATGACACCCAGCGCGCTACCGCTGCGCTGCTGGGTGGCGTCGGAAAAAGGCTCATGTACAGGGACTCATCAGCGGCGTAGAATCCGCTCTCATAATTGGAGGGCTGATGGCTACGCCCGATCAGATACCCAGTGACCTTACTCTAGAGATTGGTACCGATCTCACGCCTGATGCCTTTTTGGCTGCCGCGCGGCATTTCTTTGGATTCGTTCAAGAGGTTGCTTCTGAGGCTAGCGATAAGTCCGTGAGTTGGACGGTAAAGGTTCGCGAAGGCAGCAATCTCATCGCAGTGTTCCCCGATTCTTTCACGGCGCAAGATCAGCTCAATGCGATCTACTCCAAGTTCAGGGATGGTTCCCGAGCGCTAATGGCCGGCGACGTTGAAGGAGCGAAACTGGGCGACAAAGCTCTCGCTCATATTCGGGGCCTCTCTCAACTAACGGCATCCAAGAAGCAGGCTGTAACAATGCGCTTCTGGGTCGAGAAGCGACCGGTAGAGCTTGGGCCAAAAATCGCTGAGGCTATCCAAGAGGATTGGAGAAGCGAGTATCAGGACTTCGGAACGGTCGAGGGGCGACTTCAAGCCATTCGCGAGTCTGGAAACACCCTAAAGATCAGCGTGCGTGACTTACTGTATCCCAGACCGATTGACTGCTTATTGCCAGAAACAATGGTCGAGGAGACGCTGGCAAAATTCCGAAAGCGTGTCGAAGTCAGCGGGCTCATTCACTACCGAAGATCTGGCGCTCCCACGAGCATCGAAGTCTCCACCATCGACGTTCTGCCCGATGATGATGATCTGCCAACTCCCGATGAAGTCAGAGGGATTCTGGCGGTCGAACAATGAGCATAGATCGGCTGTATTGGGACAGCGCCGCATTTCTTGCCTGGCTTCAGTCAGAAAAGGAAAGGGCACCGAAATGCGCCGCCACACTTGAGCGCGCCAAAACTGGCGAACTCCTTATTGTAACTTCTGCTTTGACGCTGACTGAAGTGCTGTGGACGCGGGGTGGCCCGCGTCTCGCCAAAGATAAAGCAGCTACCTTGCGCCGCTTTTTCCGTAGGTCAGGAATACGGGTCTACAACGTCACCCGCGCAATTGCAGAAAGCGCGCAAGATGTCGTGTGGGACTTCAGCGTAAAGCCAAAGGACGCCATTCACGTTGCGACCGCCATGCACCTTGACGTTGCTATCTTAGAAACGTTCGATGAGGGACTGCTCAAAAAGAATGGGAAAGTGGGAAGCCCACCCCTAGTGATCCGCGAGCCCCAACTAAACAAGCAGGGAGCATTCGACTTTGGCGAACCAGAAAAGTCAGGCTGACAAGTTCAAAGACGCTGCGCGCGAGCTGGAGACGAACAACGACCCCGCTGCGTTCGACCGCAAGATGAAGGGCATGAAGCTTCAGACGAAGAAGCCGCCGAAGCCAAAGGGAGCGACGTAGCGCCTCGCGCTGGCGTCACTCGATATCATACACGTACCGGACTTCTCCCGGCTCAGTCGCTTCTACTACAATGGTCCAATTCCCAATTGGTGACTGCAGGGTCGTGAATGCATGGTCTTCGCGATACCCTGTAGGCCCGAAAGAGAATGCACCAGGGCGATCTGGGCGCATGGATATTTTAGTGATGCCCCGCCCGTAGACTGTGACCTGTAGTTCTCTCGCCGGGTATGGGGTCACGACTGTAAGATCTAGCTCGTGCTGATAATGCCCGGCCTTTCTGGATATCATTTTTTGGGTGCCGAATTTCACGGTGGGTTTGGGGGCCTCGTTCACATAGGTATGCGCAGCAATGCCGCCACTTTGAGCGATGGTTGTCACCCGCTGATCAACAGACGGCACAGCGCGAGCGGCCCTTTCTTCTGCGAGCGCTGAATCCGCCCGAACCTTTTCTGCCTCCAGAGATGCAATTGCTTCGGCCTTTTCCTTCGCCATGCGGATCGGAAGCGTGATCCAGTTCAATGCGAATAGAAGAGGGAATGCGGCAAAGGGCGCCGCCACGATCAACAGGCGCGCATACTCAGCGCCCTGCCAGTCAGATGTGCTGAAGTAGATAGCGGCAGCGACCAGCGCTTGAATGAGAAGGAAGCCTAGCACCTTCCCGCTAGTCCCAAGCCCGACAGAATCGGAAGCGTCTTTCCAGACGCGCTTCCCCAGTGCTTTCCAGTGTCCCGCCATTCTCGCGACCTACCACGAGTCGTGGTGGGTTTGTCAAATGCACAATCGCCCTTTTAGGGGGAGGGACCCTGTTGGTACAACTTACCTACAATGATGGACGGCGGCGCATCGCTGGTTCCTCCCCCTGAAAGGGGGGGGGTATAGTTATGTCCTGCCGAAAATAGGTCGTCGGGTGTAGCTTGCGTTGACGGTCCGATTACTAAAAACTAACGCTACAAAAGGGTTCTGCGTGGGGGGCGGAGTTGGCGTACGGAAGCGTGTTCTCAGCTCCCTCCTTATCGAGAAGCGTCAGAGCGGGCGACTCGCATCAATTCGGGGTTGATCTCAAATCCGACTTTGAAGCCATCGTGGATAAGGCTTCCCAAGCGGCTTTATCAAACACCATCTCCTTCAAGAACTACGAAACGTTGGTGGTTCGCGGCAAGAGTTGCGTCTTCTACTCGGACTATGACACGACGATAGTAGTACGTGCTCTGTCGCGGTTTTTGGCCAACAAATTTTCTATTTCACCGCCTAACCGC
>CALRWU020000273.1:0-5229 GCA_943371945.1 Azorhizobium sp. AG788 | reverse complement strand
ATAGCGCCTACTGCGACCAGGGCCGCGTCGGCTGGTTGAGGACCATGATCTTCTGCCAGATCTTGCGCGACAGGCTGGTGGTCAGGTCTTCGATCTCGTTGACCGACTCAATGATCACCGGATCGCGCATGTCCTGCATATAGAGCGCGGCCAGCTTCCCGGTGAGCGACAGCATCTCGCTGCAATAGTCGAGATACCGGATCAGCTCGAACTCGGTCATGTCATGGACCTGGGACGAGGCGGTGGACTGGTAGCCCTTCCACAGCTGGGTCGGATCTTTCGTCAGCTGGTGCATGTCGACGACATGGGCAATGGAGCGCAGCTCGTGCAGGTCGTTCAGCACGGCGCGGCGGCGCCAGCGGCTTTCGAGGTTGAGCAGGAACCAGCTGGCCGCCCCCGAAAGCGCGATGGTGTTTACCGCGGCATCCACGCCCTGGAGTACGTTCGAGACCTCGCGGCCGAACTCCAGGCCCATGATGCTCAGCCCGAAGGCAAAGGCGAGCAGGCCAAGAGCGCCCAGGGCGATGGCGACGCCGACGCCAACGCGGAGCCAGATATTCGGCTGGGCGACGTAGGATAGCTTGCGCTTGTCCTCCCGCGCGATCTCCAGCAGCTGCTTGCACAGGTTGGCGAGGCCGCGATTGGGAAATCGTTCCTGTATGCGCTGGTGGAGGGTCTCCAGCGTCGCTTCGATACGGTCGGCGTTGAGTGAACGATAAGGCATCGGGTGACAGTAATGCCGTGGGTCGGGCGCTTTCGGAAGGGGCCGCGCTTAGAAGTTGTGCGGAGCAGCCTTATTCTCCCGCCTCGTCCTCATAGCCCACCAGATGCAGCGGGCGGGCCTTGCGGCCTTCGAGCTCAGCCCAACGGGCAAGGGCGTCGTCACGGCCGTGGGTGATCCAGAGCTCGTCGGGGTTCACGTCACGTACGGTTTGCGTGAGTTCGTCCCAGTCGGCGTGGTCGGAGAGTATGAGCGGAAGTTCGATGCCCCCCGCCTTGGCGCGTTGGCGGATGTTCATCCAGCCGGAGGCGAACGCGATCACGGGGTCGGGAAAGCGCTCGGCCCATGGCGTGCCGGTGGCGGACGGCGGGCAGACGATGATCTTGCCGGCGTATGTCGCCTTGTCGGCGCGGGAGGCCTTTCCGGCGCGGACGAGTTCTAGCGAGCCGAGATCGACGCCGAGACGCTGATACATGTCGCACAGGGCGGTCGCTGCGCCGTGAAGGTAGATGGTGTCGGAATAGCCCGCATCCCGCAGTTCGCGGATGACGCGCTGGGCCTTGCCGAAGGAATAGGCGCCAACCAGATGTGCGCGCTCCGGGAAGGCGCGGAGGGAAGCGAGCAGCTTGCCGACTTCGCCGGCGCTGTCCGGATGGCGGAAGACCGGCAGGGCGAAGGTCGCTTCAGAAATGAAGATGTTGCACGGCACGACTTCGAAGGGCGTGCATGTGGGATCGTGGCGGCGCTTGTAGTCGCCGGTGCAGACCATGGTGAGACCCTGCCACATCACCTTGACCTGGGCGGAGCCGATGACGTGCCCGGCGGGGTGAAGTGATACTTGAACATCGCCGATGCTGGTCGTCTCGCCATAGCGGGCGGGTTGGCGCGAGGCGGCGAAGTTCTGGCCGTAGCGAACGGACATCGCCTCCAGCGTCTCGGGCGTGGCGAGGACCGCGCCATGGCCAGCGCGGGCGTGGTCCGAATGGCCATGTGTGACGACGGCGCGATCCACTCCGCCACGGACGGGGTCGATGTAGAAGTCGCCAGGCGGGCAATAGAGGCCCTGAGGCGTCGGGCGGAGGAGGTCTTCGGGGCGGATCATGTGGACGATATGGCGGTCGGGTTGGGAGAAACAACGACCTAAATCAGTCAATGCGTTGATTAATATGAACAGAGCGCTCAATGACTTTGATAGACCGGATCGTCTTTCGACCCTTGTCGTAATCCGTCTTGATTTCAACCTCGCTGCTGTCGCCGTAACTATATGCCCAGCAGTCTCCGGGATCGCCGATTTGGTTGCAGGCGCTAGCAGACCTGACCTTGTGCAGATCAAAGGCGCCTAGAAATTTCAAGCACTCAATTTTGTCGTACGGACAGCTCACCTCGAAATCAGAACGCTCGCTGCGAATCTGTTCCGTTGCTTGTGCGAGGACGGACGCTGCATTTCGGGCGTCGTATTCAGAATCCGCATGGAAGAACACGTCATCGGAGAGGCCCCTGCATGCTTCGTCATTTGCTGGGTGTGGGAGAAACGAAAATCCAGAGCGTGACTCGACGCCGTTTGCCCGAACGGGTGTGGCAGAGTCCGGGTTCTCTTGCGCTTCATGGCCGAAAGAGACGAAGAGCCAGTCTTTCTGGCAAAGGTTTGGGTCACTCGTCAGTCGCGCAGGCAATTCAAACGGCAAGAATTCAAGAACGTTGACGGGAATTGTGGCACCATGGTCCGACGTCAAATGCAGCGTCTCCGTCAGCTGGTCGAGCGTGCGCCGCTTAACAACGTCGGCGGGAAGGCTGCGGGCCTCCAGCTTGGTAATGAACGCCGCTCCAACAGGCGGTGAGCTGCACGCGGACATTGCCAAGCCTGCCACAGCTAAGGCCCCGCTGATGAAAATCTGAGCTAACTTCATCAGGCCCCTCCAGTGCCACGACCTTGCTGACCCGCGGAACAGGGGTCAACCGAGACTGGAGGAGAAATTCTTGTCAGTCGGGTGCTCCAATTCCACATCCCGCGCGTATCAGGAGCATGAAACACCATTTCAGCGCCCTTGCCCTGTCGTTCGCCCTTGCAACAACGGGCTGCATCACCTCATCCGGACCGGGCGGCGCGCCGCCGCCGGTTGCGTCCGTGGACTTTGCCAAGCTCTACACGGGCGACTGGCACGAGATCGCCTTCCGGCCGAATTGGGCCACGGAAGGCTGCGTCGCCGGGATCACGCGCTACACGCCCAAGGACAAGGCCGATGAGGTGGGCGTCCGCGATTCGTGCCGCGAAAAGACCGTGGACGGCAACGAAAAGGTCATTGAGGGAACGGGGCACATTCTTGATCCCGGCACGAACGCCAAGATCCGGGTCGATTATTTTCCGCTGGTGAGCCGCGAGACGTGGGTGGCGGCGCTGGCCGCGGACTACAGCTGGTTCATCACCACGACCCCGGATTTCGGCGAGGTCAACATCTTCACGCGCGATCCGCAGCCGGACAAGGCGCTTCTGGCCATGCTGACGGCGAAGATCGAGTCGTGGGGGTATGACATGAAGCTGCTGGTCTTCCCGCCTCAGCCCGCGAAGTAAGGCAGCCAGTTTCGCGCCACAGACGTTGAGCTTTGTCTTCGTAAGGGCAAGGTTACAGCTTTGGGGCAAGGATGGCGGGTCCTTGCCTTGAGTTTTCCCTAAATCAGCTGACACATGCGCCCACCCAGACCGGGTATGGCAGCTGAAGGGACGAGCATGCCGAGCGCCTTTGAAGCCGCACGTCGCATGATTGCGGCGATGCTGGATGGCAGGACCTCCGCCGAACTCGACAAGCGGAGCCGCCCGGATACCGCGACGCCGCTGAAGCCGTGGATCCGGCCGGCGAAACACCTCGAACCGACTTTTACGGCTGCCAACTGGAAAGTGCTGCTCGGCAATTCCGGGGCGACGGAGGCCGACAAGGCTGAACTTTATGACGCCAGGGCGCAGGAACAACTTGAGCGCTACGAGCACAATGTCGAGAATTACATCGGTACGCTTCGGTTGCCGGTCGGCGTCATCGGGCCTCTGCGGGTCAACGGCATCTTCGCCAAGGGCGACTACTACGTGCCGCTGGCGACGAGCGAAGCTGCTCTCGTTGCAAGCTATGGTCGCGGGGCGCGGCTGATCTCCAGTGTTGGAGGCGTCACAACGGGAACGCTGGCCGAAGCGGTGCATCGCTCGCCGGGGTTCGCGTTTGCGACAACGACCGAGGCCGGGCTGTTCGTCGCCTGGGTGTGCGAGAACTTTACGCTGCTTCAGTCGGCGGCTGAAAAGACCACGCGCCATGGCAAGCTGGTTGAGCTGAGCCCGCATGTGGAGGGCGACCACGTCTATCTGGTCTGCAGCTACACCACCGGTGATGCGGCTGGACAGAACATGGTGACCATCGCGACGGAGTCGTTGTGCGCTGCCATCCTTGAGCATTCACCGCTGAAGCCGATCTACTGGTTCGTGGAAGCCAACTTCTCGGGCGACAAGAAAGCGTCGGCGATGTCGTTCGTCGGCGTGCGCGGGCGGAAAGTTACCGCTTCGGTGGAGCTGCCCGGCGGAGAAATCCGCAAGCAGCTGCACACGACACCTCAGCGCATGGAGCAATACTGGCGCATGTCGGCGCTGGGCGGCGTTATGTCGGGCTCGATCGGCGTGCAGGGTCACTATGCGAATGGTCTGGCTGCTTTGTATCTGGCGACTGGCCAGGACGCGGCATGCGTGGCCGAGAGCGCCGTGGGCGTGACGCGGATCGAGACGCGTGAGAATGACCGGTTGTTCGTTTCAGTGACGTTGCCGAACATCATTGTCGGCACGGTGGGTGGCGGCACGAACCTGCCGACGCAGGCGGCGGGGCTCAACATTCTCGGTCTCAAAGGCGCGGGCAATGCGCGCGCGTTAGGTGAAGTGTGCGCGGCGGTGTGCCTCGCGGGCGAGCTGTCGATCATCGGGGCGCTGTGTGCGCATGAGTTCGCAAGCGCACACAAGAACCTGGCGCGGGGCAAGGCGTGAGCGACGCAGCTTCACCCGTTGTCCGGAAGGACACGCGCGGCCTTGCTGCGCGTATGTGGGAATACCAGGCCGAGCGCTTTCCGGTGTTCAAGCATGGCGCTTTGATCGTGGCGTTCGGCGCGTCAGCGGTATGCCTGTCGGCCTTGCTGCGCGGTGGCGCGCCGAACGCATGGGCGGTCCTTGTCGCCGTGCTGGTGCTATTCGGCTTCTTCTTTCAGCTGCGCGTCGCGGACGAACACAAGGACAATGAGGACGACACGAAGTTCCGCCCCGAGCGTCCTGTGCCGCGCGGTCTGGTGAAGCTGGCTGAGCTACGCGGTGTCGCCATCGCTGTCGGCGTGGTGCAGGTGGCGCTCACGCTATGGCTTGACTGGCGCTTGATCGGCCCGCTGCTGCTGGTTTGGGGCTGGATGGCCGTCATGACGAAGGAGTTCTTCGTTCCGGAGTGGCTGAAGAAGCGACCGCTGATCTACATTATCAGCCACATGGCGATCAT
>CALRWU020000272.1:0-5251 GCA_943371945.1 Azorhizobium sp. AG788 | reverse complement strand
CAAGCGCCAGCACGCTGGCTGCGATGACGAGATGAGTACGCATGTGAAGACCCCGTGTGTCGTTTCCCCGTCGCATCGGGACAACATATCCCGCCCAAATTCAAGCGCATAAAAGGAACCCGGCCAGTCGCGGGGGAGATGCCGCTTCTGGCCGGGTCTGGGTCTGCTGTGCCGTATCAGCGGAAGCTGATCCGTCCTGCGTTACTGGTTGCCGCGTGAGGGCGACTGGCCGCGCGGGACGGATTGATTGCCGCTGTTGCGTTCCTTGACTTCTTCTTCCTTGGCGGCGGCGCGGTCCTCGGCATTCCATTCAACCGAGGCAGAGGCGCCGTTGGCATAGTCTTTCGACTTCTGCGCAAGGCGGTTCATTGAGTCCGACAGTTGGTCCTTGGAAACGGCCATGTTGCGCGAAGCGGTCTGGCCAACGCCGGTTGCGTCGTCGAAGTTCGAGAACTCGGTGCCGAGGAAGACAACCTCCCAGCCCTTGGCGCGCACGCGGTCGAGGGCTGCCTTGGCGGCGACCTTGGTCATTTCCTGCGAGGAGTTTTCCTCGCCATCGGTCATGATGACGATGACGGCCTTTTCGGGCTTGTCCTTCTCGGCCAGTGAGACGATGCGGCCGATCGCGTCATAGAGAGGCGTCATACCACGCGGGCTGACTTCACGGTTGGTGACGTCGTGCCAGTTCTGCGCATCGACCCCATCACGCAGCACGTCAAACTGCAGGCCTTCCTGTGCGTCGAACACGGCGAGCGTGATGTCGGCGTCGACACGCGGCCCGCCATCGAGCGAGGCAAGGCCATCAGCATAGGCGTTCACCGAGGACAGTGCTTCCGACCAGATCGGCTCCATCGAGCCCGTGCGATCGAGCAGCACGTAGGAGTGGATGGCGGCGTGCTGTGGCGGCTTGGCGAAGGCGGCCGTGGATGTAGCGGCGCCAGCAGTCAGGGCGAGCAGGGCGGCGATTGCGGTACGCGTCTTCATGGTGAGTCCCCAGGGCAAGAGATTATTGAGCGTGGATGGCGGGTGCGTTGATCTTGGCGTGGGACGGCATCCCCGCCGCAGCGAAGGTGACGCCGCTGATGGCCAGCGCTGTGAGCAGCAGGCGGATCGTGTGCTTCATGACTGTCCCCAAACCTGGCTGCCAAAACCTGACTGCAGGACCGCTGCCGGCCTGCGATGCACAGGTTGTCGCACCTGATTGGGGCCGGCCGCTGCGGGAATTGGGGCGAAACGGAGGTTTGTTGAGTCAGTCCTGCGATAAGTCGCGTGCAGGCGGCGCCATCGCATCCGCAAGGCTGGTCGCAGCTGCAATCACATCGCGCAGGCGCGACAGGCGCTTTGCGGCACTCCTTGCGTTGACGCCCGACGGCGGATCGAACACGCGCGGCCGCGCCGTCTCAGGCAACGCAACGGATATACGCCCGCCAGATGCCCCGCTGGCCGGTGCGCCGAAGCCTTCCATGGCGGCAAGCTGGTTGATGCGTGCGGCGAGGCGCGGATAGGCCTGTACCGCTTCCTCGATCGACGACACCGACATGTGCGGCGCTTCGAGTTCGATCAGCAGACCGGTAAAGGCCTGCTTGTCGCCGCCAGTCTGGTCCGGCAGGGACTTTGTCTTGATCGGTGCAATGCGCAGAGCGACACCGCGATGTGCGCCGGCAATCTCCCCCGCACTCACGGCTTCTGCAGCGGGCGGCAGCACCCGTTCCGTGCGCAGGCGCGCAAGATCGATCGGGGTTGGCTTGCGCCAGACAAGATCGCCCTGAGCGGCGGCAACGCCTCCTACGCCGCGCTGCAGATAGACGTCGGCGAGTTCGCGCGCCGCCTCGCGCCAGGACCAGCCATAGCCTGCGAGGCCGCCGCCGAGCAGGATGATCGAGAAGTCGAACACCCCGCCCGAGGCGCCCAGAAGCACCAGCACGCACCACGCCGCCACCGCGACGGCCGCAAACAGTGGCGTGCGCCAGGCGGAGCGTTCCACCATGCGTCGGTGGATCGGGCGTTGGGCATCTTCCACGGTGAGAAGCACGGGGGTCAGTTTCGGGTCGCCGCTCGCGACGGATGTCGAGGCGCCGTCAACACGTGGCGTTTCCGCCAGCTTCAGCGCGATCAATCCGCCCGCGGCAAGCGTCAGCACTGCAGCTGACAATCCGCCGACCACCGTTGCGGCAAGCCCGACCACGCCAGGCGCGCGGACATTCGCTCCCACTGCTATCCCGACCCACACCATCAGCGCCAGAAAGGCAAAAGCGATGAACGCGGCGCGGGCTGCCTTGTTTGGAGGCCTGACTACAGCTGAAGGGGTCGCGTCAGTTGTCATGGCGTCCAGATATAGACTGTCGTTTCGATCTTGCGAACAGGGCGTCGACACGTAGCTGTTGCCGGGCCTGTGCGTCGCTGCGGCAGGGGCGGGCACTTTCCGCGGAGCAAGTCTGGCTGCTAGTCTTGCGCACGCCAACCGGAGACCGCCACCATGAAAAAGACCCTGATGGGCTGCGCCGCCCTGACGTTTGCTGGCGCACTCCTGTTCGCAATGCCTGCAGCGACCCAGACGGGTCCCGCGCGCGCGGCGCCTGCTCCGGCGCCTGCGGAGACGTCCAGCGGCGATGCCCCCTACACCGATTATTCGAAATGGTCTCAGGCCGCGCTGGATGCCGAGCTCGCAAAACGCGCCATCGTCGAGCGGAAGGTCCTGATGCCGATGCGCGACGGCGTGCACCTGTCGACCGACATTTTCCGACCAAAGGACGTGACCGGCCCCGTCCCCACGATTTTTATCCGCACGCCCTACAACATGCAGACGCTGCAGGGCGGATCGCTGCGCCAGGTGCTGGAGGGCGTCGATCGCGGCTATGCGGTCATCTACCAGAACGAGCGCGGCCGTTATTTTTCGGAAGGCGAGTTCGAAATCCTCGGCCACCCGCGCACCGATGGCTATGACGCGCTGACCTGGATTGCGAACCAGAACTGGTCGAACAGGAAGGTCGGCACGCTGGGATGTTCGTCCACAGCGGAGTGGCAACTTCAGCTGGCCGCGACCAACCATCCGGCGCACGCGGCCATGGTGCCGATGGCGTCAGGCGCCGGCATCGGCCGCGTCGGTGAATTCCACGAGCAGGGCAACTGGTATCGCGGCGGCGTGCCGCGCACGCTGTTCTCGATCTGGCTCTACGGCGTCGACAATCCGCTGCGCGCACAGATTCCTGAAGGGCTCGATCCGAAAATCCGCCAGTACATCTCGCAGTATTCCGACCTCAATCCGAAGAAGCCGGATGTGACCTGGGCGAAACAGGTCTGGCATCTGCCCTACGCCGAACTGCTGACGTCGCTGGGAGAGCCAGCAGGCACAAACGAGAAGCTGATCTCGCGCGCGCTGCCCGACGATCCGCAGTGGTACAAGGGTGGGCTCTACCACGACAATGAAAGCTGGGGCGTGCCCGCGCTCTGGTACAATTCCTGGTACGACGTCTCGATCGGGCCGAACCTTGCCCTCTACGACCATGCCACGAAAAAGGGCGTCGACGCCGAAGCGCGCGACAACCAGTACGCCATCGTCGGTCCCAGCGTGCATTGCGCCTTCAGCCAGCTCGGTCCCAATTTCAAATCCGGCGACCGCGAACTCGGCGACGCCACGATGGATGTGAATGGCGATGTCTGGAAATTCTTCGATCGTTTTCTGAAAGGCCAGACAGACCGCTTCCCGTCCGCGACGCCGAAGATCCGTTACTACTCCATGGGCGACAATCAGTGGAAGACTGCGACGCAATGGCCGCCCAAGGGCGTCGAGCAGACGAAGCTCTACCTGCGCTCGGATGGCCGCGCGAACTCGGTGTTCGGCGATGGAAAACTGTCCTTCACCGCTCCGGGGACAGAGCCCTCCGACAGCTTTGTCTATGATCCGAAAAACCCGGTGCAGACCATCGGCGGCGGCGACTGCTGCAATGGTGGGGTCGTCGTCCCCGGCGCGTTCGACCAGAAGCCGGTCGAGGTGCGCCACGACGTTCTGGTCTACACGTCCGACGTGCTGACCAAGCCGATCACCATCGCCGGGTTTGTCGATGCCATCCTCAGCGTCTCGTCCGATGTAAAGGACACTGACTTCGCGGTGAAACTGGTCGATGTCGCTCCGGACGGCTCGGCCTACATCCTCGACGACACCATCCTGCGCGCCCGATTCCGGGAAGGCTATGACCGCGAGGTCTTCATGGAGAAGGGCCGTACCTACAAGCTCGACTTCACGCCGATGACGACGGCCAATACTTTCCTCCCGGGCCATCGCATTCGCGTCGAGGTGACGTCATCGTCCTTCCCGAAATACGCGAGAAATCTCAACACGGGTGGCCGCAACGAGTTCGAGTCGGAAGGCGTCATCGCCACCAACGTGGTGAAGCATTCGCGCAATGAGGCGAGCTATATCGTCCTGCCGATTGTGAAATGACCTAACCTCGGCCGATGCCGCCGATCAGGTTGATCAGGTCGCCATTGAGCCAGCGCGGGCGACAGCTCTGGACGATGAAAGCGTTCGGCTGGCCCGCCTGGCGGATCAGCATCAGGGACGAAGCGCCGTCAAAACAGCTGTTGACATCGTCCGTGCCTTTCAGCGGTGTGGCGGCTGGCGAATACCAGAGCTCGGCGCGGCGCTCTGGACTGTCCAGCATGCGGTCCAGTTCGCCGGCTTGAGCCGTGGTCACCGCTCCATGCTTTGGCGCGGGCGCGTCGGCTTCCGGGACCTGGCCATCCTGAACTGCGCGATGCCATTGCCATTGGCCCGCAGCGTCGCGCCAGAGCACCGTGCTGCTCTCATACCGGGCGAAGCTGCTGGAAACGATAAGTGTGATTGAAACTGTCGCATCGGCAGGCGCCTTGGGCGCCGCGCCTTTCCAGGCGCCATCACGCAGCGCGTCCATGCGCTCGGCCAGCTGGTCGATGTCGAGATCGTCCGCCTCCTTCTGCATCGCGGCGATATCGGCGGCGGCATAGCTGTCCCGATCAGCCTCCTGCGCGCCCACTGGCGACAGGCTGGAACAGCCGGCGAGAAGTCCACATAAGAGCAGGGCGCGTATGTTCATGCGACCTTTCTGCAGGGCCTCGTGCAGGGCCGCAACCCGCATAAGCTAATGAATGGACGAACACTTGCCAGCGCGCGCTTGTGCTGGCTTTCTCAGACCAACTCTCAGGGGCTGACCACATGCTGAAATGGCTGAGCATCATCACGCTGCTCGCGCTGGCGGCTGGCGTCGTGGTTGGC
>CALRWU020000271.1:0-5273 GCA_943371945.1 Azorhizobium sp. AG788 | reverse complement strand
TGGGCGGGCCGACCAGAAGCAGCGATTGTTGCGGATGCGGGTTCAGCGGATTGAACGTCAGCACGCCCTCTATGCCGACCGCGAGCGAGTTGACCGCCTCCATGCCAGCGCCGAGGCGGCTGCCTGCCTCCGATACCATGTGGACGAAGCCGTCCGGAGCGCCATGCCAGCGCAGGGTGGAGGCAAGGGTGGAGCGGGTCTCGTCATAAACGGGACGCGGCTCGGCAAATTTCGGAGCGGCGAACTTCTGTCCGAAGTTGCGTTCGATGGCGGCGCGGACTTCCACGCGACCTTCTTCGTCCCGGGTTGAGAGGATGACGGCGTCTGGGCCCATCTCGGCCCGGACCATCGCCATGGCCTCCTCTTCGGTTCGGCCCACGAACATTTTCATTTTCATCGGGGCGACTCCTCTACACGGCGCCGGCTGAACGCAGCCGCGCCTTGGGATGGATTTCGTTCTGCGACATCACGATGGTCTGCGGTCGGAACCGTTCGACCAGCGAACGCACATAGGGGCGCACTGCCGACGAGGTCAGCAGGACAGGGCTGTCGCCTACCTGGCTGGCGCGCTCGAAGGCGTTGCGAAGGTCGCCGACGAACTGGTGCAGGCGCGATGGCTCCAGCGCGAGCTGGCGATCCGCGCCCTGGCCGACCAGCGCTTCGGCGAAGGCCTGTTCCCAGTTCGGCGACAACGCGACGATGGGCAGGGCGCCCGATGCATCGAGGTGGGCGTTGCAGAGCTGGCGGGCGAGGCGGGTGCGGACGTGCTCAGTAACGGTAAGCAGGTCGGTGGAGGCGGAGGTAGCCTCCGCGATAGCTTCCAGGATCGAGCCGAAGTCGCGCACGGAGATGCGCTCGCGCAGCAGGTTCTGAAGCACGCGCTGAATCCCCGACACGGTGATCTGTCCCGGCGTGATATCGTTGACCAGAGCGCCTTGAGCCTTGGGCAGGTCTTCGATCAGCTGTTTCACCGATGCGAAGGTCAGAAGTTCGGCCATGTTCTCCTTCACGAGTTCCGTGAAGTGCGTGGTGAGAACGGTCGCGGCGTCGACGACGGTATAGCCCTGGATGGCCGCATTCTCCTTCATCGCATCGTCGATCCAGACGGCCGGCAGACCGAACACCGGCTCGTTGATTTTCTCACCGGGGATCGGCGGCGCGGATCCTGAGGCGTCCATCGCGAGGTTGAACTGCGGGCGCAGCTTGCCTTTGCCGGCCACGACTTCCTTGATGAGGATGCGGTACTCTTCCGACTGCAGCTCCAGATTGTCGATGATGCGCACCTGCGGAACGACAAAGCCGAACTCGGTCGCGATCTGGCGGCGCACCGCTTTGACCTGATCGGTGAGCTTCCGGCCGGACGTCTCGTTGATGAAGCCGAGCAGGCCGAAGCCGAGCTCGATTTTGATGTCGTCGATCGCCAGCGATTCCTGGATCGGCGCTTCGGGGACCGGCTTGGAGCGTTGCGCCGCAGCCGCTTCCGCGACTTTCTCGTCTTCCTTCCGGCCCTGCTTCTGGAAGCCGCGGTAGGCGCCGAAGCCCGCGAGTCCGGCGAGGCCGAAGAAGGGGATCATCGGCATTCCCGGCAGCATGCCGGCGAGCCCGGCCATCACCGCGGCCATGGCGAGCCCTTGGGGGTTGGTGAACAGCTGGATGCCGATCGCCTTGTCGGCCGCGCCATCGACGCCAGCTTTCGAAACGAGCATGCCGGCCGCGACCGACACGATGAGGGCGGGTATCTGCGAGACAATGCCGTCGCCGACCGTGAGCAGGGTGTAGGAGCTCGCCGCTTCCTCGAAAGCCAGGCCTTCCTGAGCCACGCCGATGATCATGCCGCCGATCACGTTGATGAAGGTGATCAGGATACCGGCCATCGCGTCGCCGCGCACGAACTTGCTCGCGCCGTCCATGGCGCCGAAGAAGTTGCTCTCGCCTTCGAGTTCCTTACGGCGCCGGCGGGCTTCGTCTTCGTTGATGATGCCGGCCGAGAGATCAGCGTCGATCGCCATCTGCTTGCCTGGCATGGCATCAAGCGTAAAGCGCGCCGCGACTTCCGCGATGCGGCCCGAACCCTTGGTGACGACCACGAAGTTCACGATGATCAGGATGATGAAGACCACGACGCCGATGACGAAGTTGCCGCTCATCACAAAGTTGCCGAAGGCCTGGATGATACTGCCAGCGGCTTCGGGGCCTTCGTGGCCGTGGGCCAGGATGAGGCGGGTGGTGGCGATGTTCAGCGCCAGTCGCAACAGTGTCGCCAGCAGCAGCACCGTCGGGAAGGCGGAGAATTCCAGCGGCTTCTGGATCAGCAGCGCCGTCATCAGGATGAGGACGGACAGCGTGATCGAGATTGCGAGCAGAAAGTCGAGCAGGAAGGGCGGGATGGGGATGATGAGCATCATCACCAACGCCATCACGCCCAGCCCGAGCGCATATTCGCCACGGACGAACAGTTTTGTCAGAGCGTTCCAGTCGAATCCGCCCGAACCGGCGGTTACAGTTCCTGCCTGAGCCATCTACTTACCCTGCCGCCCGGACTTCACCGGGAGCGGCGACGTCGATGCCGGCATCCTGATAGGCGCGCAGCTTGTTGCGCAGGGTGCGGATCGAGATGCCGAGAATGTTGGCGGCATGCGTGCGATTGCCGAGGCAATGGTCCAGCGTCGAGAGGATCAAGTCCTGTTCGACGGCAGCCACTGTCTGGCCCACGCGCATCGTTGCGCCCTTGATGGCGGCTTCGGCGGCGTTGACGGCCCGCTCGGCAGTTGCATCGAGCACGTTGGCCTGTACGGGGCGGCCATCCGGCGTGCGCAGATCATCGACCGATATCTCCGTGCCGTGCGCAAGAATGACGGCGCGGTGCATGGCGTTCTCGAGTTCACGGACGTTGCCGAGCCAGGCTGCGCACTGGATACGCTCGCGCGCTTCTTCGGAAAGGTTGCGCGTGAAACCGTTGGCGGTGGCATACTTCTCGACAAAGTAGTCAGCCAGCGCCTGCAAATCACGCGGGCGTTCGCGCAGCGGCGGGATGTGCAGGTTCATGACGTTGAGGCGATAGAGCAAGTCCTTGCGGAACTCGCCGCGGATAACCGCTTCCTGCAGGATGCGGTTCGATGTCGCGATGATGCGGATGTTGACCGGCACGGGCTTGGCGCCGCCGACGCGATCAATCTCACGCTCCTGGATGGCGCGCAGCAGCTTGGCCTGCAGGCGAATATCCATTTCCGAGATCTCGTCGAGCAGCAGCGTGCCGCCATCTGCCTCTTCGAATTTGCCAATGCGACGGGCGACTGCGCCGGTGAACGCGCCTTTCTCGTGGCCGAACAGTTCCGACTCGAGCAGGTTTTCCGGAATGGCGGCGCAGTTGACCGAGATGAACGGCTTGTCCGCACGCTTGGAGCGCCGGTGGACATAACGCGCCATCACTTCCTTGCCGACGCCGCTTTCGCCCGTGATCAGGACCGAGGCGTCGGATGGCGCGATCTGGTCGGCGAGCGCCTTGATCTCCATCATCGCCGAGTCTTGCGCGATGAGCGGGCGATCATCATCGGCAACAGCCGCAAGCACAGCGGCGATCAGTTCGGGATCGGGCGGCAGCGGGATGAATTCGCGGGCGCCGGCGCGGATGGCGGCGGCGGCGGTGGCGGGGGAGGAGGCGACGCCGCAGGCGACGACGGGGGCGACGATGCGCTCACGTTTCATGGCTGCAACCAGCGCCATGATGTCTTCGTGAACATCGATCATGACAATGTCAGCGCCCCGTCCGGTGCGCAGCAGGTCCATCGCCATTTCGGCGTCGTGTGCATGAAGCACCTTGGCGCCCTTGTCGAAGGCGATCTTGGTGGCGGCCGAGAGCTGGCCCGCGAGATTTCCGATGATCAGAACACGCATGGGGTTTCCTCTAGGCGTCCGAGTTCTTGATGATTTCCGTCATGGTCACGCCGAGGCGGTCGTCGACGACGACAACCTCTCCACGTGCGACCAGGCGGGAGTTTACGTAGATATCGATGGCTTCGCCGACCCGGCGATCAAGTTCCAGCACCGAGCCCTCGCCGAGCTCCAGCAGCTTTGAAACTTCCATCGTCGTGCGTCCGATGACGGCCTGGACCGAGACGGGCACGTCAAAGACGGGCCGCAGGTCAGCCGCAATCTTGTCGCGCATGTCCTCGCCATTCGGCATGGAGGACGGATTGGGCTTCACGGAGACGCCGCTCTTGGCGAGATCCGGAAGATTGAGATCGTTGGTGCTCATGGTGTCCTATGCGGCAGAAAACAGGTCGAGCTGCGGGGCGACCGGGTCTTGCAGTCGTGCGGTGATGATGGCGTCGATGGCGGCTTCAACGCCTGCGCGGGTGAATCCGGCAGAGCCCTCGGCCCAAACGACACGCCAGTCGCCGGGCTTTGCAGCAGCATCAGGAACGAAGGTGATGGCGCCGCCAATGCCCTTGCCGCGCAGTTGTTCAAGGCGGCGCTCCATTTCAGCATGCGCCTCGGGAGCAACGCTGACAGTGATGCTCGGGGAAAGCTTGAGCTTGCGGATAACGTCTGAAATCGCCTGCGCCGCAGTCTCTTCGCCGTTCTTGTCGAGGGCCGCGCCTGCGATCTTGCGCGCTGCGATCATGGCAAGCTGAGCGGCCTCGGAGCGGAGCTGTTCGGCCACCGCCGAGAGCTGCGCGGCAACGGGCGCCAGGTTGACGACGATGCGATCGACGGCGGCAAAGCCCTTGGCTTCAACCGATTGACGGGCGCGTACTTCGGCCTCAGCGCGCGCCTTGGCTGCAAGCTGGTCGGCTTCGTCGCGCGAGAAATACTTCTTGGCGGGGCCGGAGAGCACCTCACCCGTAGGGGTGAATTCGGTCGCAAAGGAAAAGGGAGAGGGCTGGCTCATCAATAAATCAACTCGTCCTGGCTGCCGCTCTCGGCAAGCATGATCTCGCCGCGATCGGCGAGCGCCTTGGCGACGACGACCATTTCCTGTTGCGCGCCTTCCACATCCTTGAGCTTGACCGGCCCCATTGCGGCCATGTCCTCGCGCATGAGTTTCGCTGCGCGCTCGGACATGTTGGACATGAACAGGTTGCGCATCTCGTCGTTGGCGCCCTTCAGTGCAAGCGCGAGCTTGTCCTTGTCGACACTGCGGAGGAGGGTCTGGACGCCGCCGGGGTCGAGCTTGGACAGATCCTCGAACACGAACATGAGGGACCGGATCTTGTCGGCCGCGTCCTTGTTCTTGTCTTCCAGCAGGGACATGAACCGTCCCTCGGTCTGGC